>NZ_JAOARI010000027.1 GCF_025210605.1 Halodesulfovibrio sp.
GTTCGCCGAAGGCAACAAAAAATATTACCGAATCGCTTCCTAGTATTCTTACTGATGCCTCCGGCGGCTGGGCTGAAACTTTTGCAAAGTTTCCCCCAGACCCCCTTCAAAACTTTTTACTTACGAGTTCTTTCGTTTTTTAGTTTCGTGCACGGCTTGAACATAAGTAGGGATATAAGAAAGGGTGGAGTTAAATAACTCCACCCTTTCTTTATTACTAAAAAAACATTCACCTAATCGGGGTCAAGGGGACGCGTCCCCTTGCGGGGGTGCAGGGGGCAGCGCCCGCCTGCCCGTCGGAGACTCGCCGAAGGCATCAAAAAAATTATCGGATACCGCATCCACCACAGCGTATTGATTTACTATGCAATCGCGATTGCAGGTAACGTGCTAATGCTGCGACAGCTCTATCTGCTGTTTGGAACACAGGGATTCCTGCTTCATTCAATGCTTCGCGCAACGGCTGAAATAACTCACCACCATCAGAGGCACATACGAGCGGTTTCTCTGACAACGTTGCAAGTGCCATGGTACGCGAAAGGATGCTTTCCTTGTTGTGCATGCTGAACGGGTCACTTGTATCTGTATCGAGCGATTGCATTACCGGACTAAGCGGGGTCAGTGCCAGAACAACAGCATCTACGGTTGGTTCATCCAGCATAATTTTTGCTACTTCAACATGCAGTTCATCATCACCGGCAGGAGTCAAATCCATAGGATTTGCGATGGATACAAGAGAATCCAGACGCTTTTCTTTTAAGAGAGCACGAAACCCGTTAGTTGCTTTTTCCGAAAACGGTGCAAGCTTCATTGAAAACGTACCAACATCAAGGCTATCTGCCATGCTAACGGCTTCAAACCCTGCGCCGCTGATTGCACCAAGGCGATTGCCTTCAACCTTTTTGCAATGCAGTGTCTCTGCCAACATAAATAAATCCTGAAACTGTTCCACGGTCTGTGCCACTACAGCACCAGCCTGACGCACACAGCTTTCCGCAACCATATAGTCACCTGCTAATGATGCAGTATGCCCACTTGTTGCAGATTTACCTTCCGGAGTGCGACCAGCTTTATAGAAAACAACTTCTTTACCAGCCAGCACAGCTTCGCGCACCGCACGACAAAATGCTAATCCATCAAGATCATTGAATCCTTCTGCGTAGACAGCGATGACATCGACGTTTTCATCATCTTTAAGATAGGTAACCATATCCCCCAAAGTGAGGTCAGTCTGATTCCCCATCGAGATCATGTAATTAGGTAAAAGATGCGGGTAGCGGCTTAAACCATACAGCATAAATGCTCCGCTCTGACTCACTAACGCTGCGCGGCGTGGTGTGCCCAACCCGTTTTTCGGAAATTTATTCTCTGGAATAAACCACGTATTGTATCCACCGGGACGGGAAACTATGCCCATGCAATTTGCACCGATAAATACGGGCCCACCATCACTTGAATCGTGCGCCGTGTTGATTTTTGCAATCACCTTTTGCGCCCGCTCAAAACTTTCTTCAGTTTCTCCCAGACCACCAGCAATAAGCATGACGCTGTCAGCAGCATCCGTTGCAATCACTTCATCGACAACAGCCGGAATCTGCTTGGCAGGAACTGCAACCACAAGCATATCTAATTTGCCATTGGCATTTACAGATGGAATGCATTGGACTCCATCAATCTCCTCACATCCATCACGAATAATCCGCACTTGTTCTTTCGGGTATCCTTCTGCAAGAACGTTTCGCAAAATAGTACGCCCGAAATTTTCACGAGATGCTGATACCCCCATAATACCAATTGATTCAGGATGGAGCAGACTTTTTATTTTTGCAACAGGACGCGATGATGCTGTTTGATCTGGTAACGAAAATTTACACAGCCCATCAAGGGGAACCATGAGAAAATCTGTGAAGGCGAACGGGTTGATTTCAAACTCATCTATTATAAAAGGAGCGTCAGGGTTTGTTGGAGAATAATAGTTAGCCAGCAAAATGCAGGCATCGAAGCATTCAAGCAACTGATCGTCGGAAACGATACGCTCCTGCCCTCTGGTGCGACCCGCCAACTTCTCAAAAGAAATTGTTTGTCTGAAATGGCTAAAGAATGCCTCTCCATCGGTCAATCTGGTGGATGCCGCAACAATTGCCTGACTCTTTTTGAATCGCTCTGCATATAATTCAGCATCCGTGCCCCCAAGCCCTGCACTCAAGACCATACCAAATTCACGGGTTCGTCTGATGCCGACAATCAGCTCATTGCCGAATGCGTCAGAGTCCGGCGGCATAAACTGAACGAGCAGCACCCCTTTTAAGTCAAGAGCGATTGCCTCCTCTAGCGCTGAACCTGACAGTCCAGCATATTCTTCTGGAGAAGCATCTGGATGCTGCTCTATCCAGCGTGCATATTTTTCGGGAACTTCATACATCATACGACGCCATGCAGAACGAATTTTACTTGGTTCACGATCTACAATACGCACTCCACCGACTTCTGTTTTGTGAACAATCGTCGGCGATACAATTTTGAGTACAATTTTTTCACCGGGAATGCTCATCAACTCATCATCAGACGGTCTAGTCCCTCGTGGAATCAATCTAACTGTAGGCGGAGTTTCAGAACCAATACTCTCCATCACACGGTACACTTCGTGTTCGTATAATGAAAAGCGTCCCTCACTATGCGCCTGTGCAAAGATTTCTGTAATCGTATCAAAATCAATGTGCGCTGTAGTTTTGGCATGCGAAAAGGCGTCGTAATTATACATTATGTACCGTCCACAAATTTTGGTTGAGCTCTATATCCCATTTGCACAGAAATTTCTGAAGCAACATCCATAAGCCGATTCGCAAAACTTGTTATATCAGTATCAGGACCGATTATATCGCTTGTACCGCTTACGCTGATTGCACCAATAACTTTACCTTCCGCGCCAAACACCGGAGCACCGATTGTATTCAAGTGTATTAATGTTTCTCCAAAAACCAACGAGTAACCACGCTCACGGGTTGCACTAATTTCTTCATGCAATGCGACCGGGTCTGTTAACGTCTTAGGAGTATACGGAAGCAGCTGCACCGTCGCCAAGTGTTCTACTAGCTCACGCATAAGAAGCTGTGACAAAATAGCCCTCCCCATTCCTGTGCAATATGCCGGAACAGTAGGCCCTATGTAGGAAGAAGGATGCCATTCCTGATGGTCAGTACTTAATGTAGTAAGAATTGCATTATGGTAGAGCACGCCGACCCTGCCGATAGTATTTGTATGTTGGGCAAGATATGTGACAGGCGTCGCAGACTTTCGGTTAAGCTCGTATGTTGCTGACTGCAACGAACCAAGCTCCATAAGTTTCAAGCCTAATTTATATTCTTTAGACGCAGGGTCCTGCGCGAGATAATCACTTTTAGCTAGCGCCTTTACAATGCCATGCGTAGTACCGACAGCAAGATCGAGGGTCTTTGCAATGTCACTTACACGCCAGCTTGGATGTTCAAAGGTGAACAACCCGAGCACTCGGGTCGCACGTTCAATAGATTGTTGAGACATGATAGGTTCCTCGACATTATCGAATTGTTTTCAAAAAAGTATACATCCCCCCACACTGCTGTCAACGCAACGATTCATATATGTACCGTAGTACCATGTGTGTTCACATCTCCATATATAGAGAGTACTTTTGTAACTTGTATATATTACTAAAAAACACTATGAGTTTAAAAAATGTTACCAAATGCACCATAATTGTAAATTTCTACCATTTTTTATTTATACAAGTTAATAAACAAGAATGGATTATTACAATATATTTTGCAGGTAACACAAAAAACTCACACAAAAAAACAAAAATAAATCTTAATATAGAATGAAAGAATAAATTGTAACTGCACATTTTTTAATTTTGATACAGTAAAAAATATTTTTCGTTTTCTTTATGTAAATGCAGACCTAATTTTCCGTACATTTTGCATAATGTCACGTTTCAAAACTCAAATTCACGCTTGCAATATATTTTTTCTATATTCGTCATTGTATATAGAAACTGAAAATACAATTCTGCTCTCATAATATTATTTTCACTATAACAAAAAACTTGCCTTACGTTGATTTTTAAATAAGGTAAGCCTCTATATACGTTGGTAACTTTTCTATTGACTTAACGTCATAAACTTGACAGTCATTAGCCTGAAGGGGATGCGTTAGCAGGGGGACGTAATTAATCGGAGAGGAAATGAGTCTTAACAAACTTGGAACAATTGGACAGTCTGCTGCCATGCAAGACGTGTTCGGTGTTCTGGCTAAAGTAGCCCCAACAGACAGCACAGTATTAGTTACTGGCGAGTCTGGCACTGGTAAAGAATTACTGGTGCGTTCCCTGCATGCAAATAGTACCCGTAACAATGCCCCGTTTGTTCCTATAAACTGCGGTGCAATTCCACGCGACCTTCTTGAATCCGAGCTCTTCGGTCATGAAAAAGGTGCGTTCACACATGCCATTCGTTCTCGTCCCGGTCGCTTTGAACTAGCAGACGGTGGAACGATTTTTCTAGATGAAATTGGTGAAATGGACCTGACACTTCAGGTCAAAATTTTACGAGTTTTACAAGAAAAAGAAATCGAACGAGTCGGTGGCTCCACCATTAAAAATGTTGATGTACGTATAGTTGCAGCAACAAACCGTGATTTAGAAAGCGAAGTTAAAGCTGGTCGATTTAGAGAAGACCTTTATTACCGCCTGAACGTTATCCCCCTGCAACTACCTGCATTACGGGAGCGTGGCGGCGATATTTTATTACTTTGTGAACACTTTTTACAAAAGTTCAGCGAAAAACAACAACGCTCACGACTCACACTATCTCAGGATACGCGCAAAATTCTTGCCGCATACAGCTGGCCAGGAAACGTGCGTGAACTGGAAAACTTTATGGAACGCATGACTATTTTGTGCGATGCCAATGTTATTACACCAGCCGATTTACCACCAAAAATATTAGACGAAGTTGGTGTTGTCGCAGAACTTCCTGAGCCGGTTTCTCCAGACCCTGTGCGTCAGCAGCAGGTCGGATTCCAGTGGCCATGTATTCAAGACTTAAATGACCAAAAGCTTCCGCTTAAAGATTTCCTTGATACTGTTGAAGAAAAACTCCTGCTCGAAGCGCTTCAGCAAGCAAACGGTATCAAAAATCAGGCAGCCGAAATATTGGGCGTCAAACGCACAACTTTAATTGAAAAGCTTAAAAAGAAAAAAATTGATTAATTTTTTAAGTATGTTGCAAAATAATACAAACAAGATTATCCAATTAACGTTTCTTGCGTCTTTTTCTTGCACATTAATTGCACTGAGATAGCTGTGATAAAATATATACGTTCCAGACATATCTGGCTCATAATAGCAGCAGGTTTTTTGTCAGTTGTAGTACCGGCTAAAACCCAAGCTGCCTCTTGGTATTGGGGCAAACATCCAACGTTTGAGCGCCTTGTTATTTCTTTTGACACTCCAGTCAAAAATTTTACGCTTTCTCGTACCGGAAGTAATGAGCTGACATTTGTCACGCCTCAGCATACGCAGGCTGTTAAAGTATTTAACCCAATCAAAAATGGGAACCGCATTAGTACTGCCAAATATTTAGCTGCTCCAAAGCACGGTACTAAAAAGTTACTTATCCGTACTAAAGTAACGTCGTTCCGCTATAAAACAAGCCGATCAAGCAATAATAAAATTGCAATTGACATCTATCCTGACTCCAAAGGCAAATTTACCCCTGCATCATCTCAGCAGAAATCTGCTTCAGGCAAACAAGCTCCTAAAAAAGCTCAGGCTGCGCCTGTTGCAGCGTCACCAAAAGCGCAGCAATCTGCCGCATCACCCATCAAAGCGGGATCGAACCGTAATAAAGAAAAACGTCCTTTCTACTCACCGAAAAACGTTTTCCGTTCCCGTGTAAACTCCGGTGGACCTGACAACTGGGTTGCAAAACCTTCTACAGCAGAACCTGCTCAAGATGCACCTGTGCAGCCTCAATCAGTACAAAGTGCACCAGTAGCTCCTGCCAAACAAAGCAGACCATCGAACGCTCCAGTAAAAAAAGTACAGCCTTCACCGAGTGCAACTAAAGAGCCAATGCCTCCAGTGGGCAACATCTCTGTTCCAGAAAAGAAGTTGGAAAAAGTTGTCAGCACGGAAAAAGAAGAAACTGAAGTTATTTGGGTAGACAAAAACGGCAACAAAGTTGCACCACCGCCTAGTCCTAGCCACCTACTTAAGCTCGCTAAAATGGCGCTTAATAACGGTGTGTACGATGAAGCCCTTGAAAGCTACAAAGAACTCAAGCGGGTTCCGACCCTAACCAAGAAAGAACGTGCTGATGTTCTGGATGGTATTGCTGATACAACATACGCAATGGGCAAGGACAGCCTGCCAGAAAATTACGAAAAAATTATTGCTGCTACCACAGAAGCAATGAACTTTGACCTTAAAAGTCCTAAGGTTCCTAGCTACCTGTTGCGTCTTGGCTATACTAACCTTAAAATAGGTAATGTGCGCGAAGCTGGTGCGTATTTTAACATCCTGCGCCACAACCACCCTAAAGATGATCTGGTACCATCTACCTACTACTATTGGGGTGAACATTACTTTAAAGAAAAAGAATGGCAGAAAGCTGCGGATAATTTCCAATACATTGTACAGAAATATCCAGACACTAAATTCGTGCGCGAAGCTGGTGTCGGGCTTGCAAAGTCTTTGTACCAACTTGCCTACTACGAGCAGGCTTACCAAATTGTTGACTACGTTAAAAAACGTTGGCCGCGCTTCTATCTCGACTATCCGCCATTCCTGAGTCAAATGGGTGATGTTGCGTATCGTCTCGGTAAACCGGATGAAGCACGTACGCACTATTGGACATACTACAACATTGATCCTGATGGTGACGATGCCGATATGGTTCTTGCCCGTCTCGGTGATATTTATCTCGAAACTGAAGAATTTGAAGCTGCACGTGAAATTTACGAAGAAGCAGTACGCAAGTTTCCAGATCGTGACGGTGGTCTTGTATCGCTCATGCGTCTTGCAGAAGAAGGCAAATACGATACTCCGACAATTTCAGATATGTTCTCAGTGTTTGATAAGCCATACAGCTTAAAGCCACTTGAGATTTATTCTAAAATTATTACGGAGCATTCCGAAAGTAAAATTGCTCCACTTGCAAGATTAAAAAAAGCTATCTGGTACTTGTGGAACAACCAGCATCCTGAAGCTCTTGCAACGGCTTCAGCATTTAAAGAAAAATACCCGAATCATGTGCTGATTCCACGTGTCAAAGAAGTTGCCATGCGCTCCTTCAGTATTTTGACTGCAAACAACATTAAAGAAGAAAACTACGAGAAAATTCTACAAATATGGGACGACTTCCCTATTGTACACAATCAGGAGCCACAACTTACTCCTGAAAGCCGTGTTGCGCTCGCTCTTTCTATGTGGAAAAAAGATAAACCGAGCAAAGCGCTGGAAATTCTTGATCCTTTCTTCCAGAACCTCAAAGTGCCTCAATATTCAGAAATGGGCTTAAGCCTCGCACTTTCAGTATTCGTCGATAATGAACAGTGGAACGGTATCATTGAGCTGGCGCGCCGCATTGAGTTATGGGAACTTAACAAAGAAAGTAGAGACCAACTCGACTACGCAGTGGCTCTGGCATACGAAAACCTCAATGATCCAGAAAAAGCCGTTAACTTATGGGCTCGACTCAAAAAAGTTGAAGATATGCCGCGGAGCAAAGAAGCGTATATCAACTACTTCCTTGCACGAGATGCCGAAAGGCGCGAAGACTTTGAGCTAGCATACAAGCTTAGCCTCGAAGCATTACGCACCTTTAAAGAAATTGCGGCTAAAGACCCAGAAAAAGCTGACACAAGTAAAATCAGAGATCTGCTTAATTCACTTGTAGACATTACCGAACGAACAGGACGCTCTGACGATGCACTTGAGTGGGCAAGAGAACTCGCAATAGCCGTACCGGAAGGCGATCCGGGATATCCGGCAATGCGGTACAGAATTGCTACCCTATACAAAAAGACAGGCGATACTGCGAAGTGGAAAGATATTCTTACCCAGTTAGTTGCAGCAGACCCTAAGTCCCTGTACGGCAGAATGGCGACATCCGACCTCAATACATATGGTCTTTCAAATGATGCATCATCCTACTCTCCTACAGGAAATCTATAAATTGTAGGAATAAGCCGACGCAAAGCCTTTGAAGGAGTGCCTGATGAATACAGCCGGAACAACCGCTGCTACTCGTACACCTGTTGTTGCAGGGCAGTTTTATACTGCAAGCGCACAAAAGCTCCGTGAAGAAGTAGAAGCATATCTGCAACGTGGTATCAAACGCAGTGCCCGTACTCTTCTTGCAATGGCTCCACACGCTGGCTACATGTACTCCGGTCAAACCGCTGGCTGTACCTTCGGCTCATCCAACCTTTCGAATACAATATATCTCCTCGGCCCGAATCATACGGGTCGAGGAGCACCGATATCCGTATGGAGTGGCGGCAGCTGGGAAACTCCTCTCGGGGCAGTTCCTATAGACATGCATGCACGCGACCAGCTGTTGGCAGCAAATTCTTTTTTTGAAGCTGACACACTGGCACACATAGGTGAACACTCTCTCGAAGTACTCTTGCCTTTCATTCAAATTGCAGCACCAAAAGCACGTATTGTTCCGGTAGCAATTGCCACCAGCAATCAAGAAACACTTGCATTCGCAGGTACAGTGCTTGCCAGCGCGCTTCAGCAAAATCCTGACAGCTGCATTGTTGTCAGCTCAGATATGAGCCACTACGTCTCTGCGGAAGCTGCAAAAAAAATGGACACGCTCGCACTTTCTTATGTTCAGTCAATTGACGCACAAGGGCTTCTTTCCACGGTTGTCCGAAACAACATAAGCATGTGCGGTGTACTCCCGATGACTGTCGGTCTTATCGCCTGCGAAGCACTGGGAGCAACACAGGCTGAAATTGTAGAATATACAAATTCCGGCGCTGTCACAGGCGATTCATCACAAGTTGTCGGGTACGCAGGCGCTATAATCGACCGCCCATAGCAAGCGCAAAATCGCCATTGCCATGTGCTTGCGGGGTGCGTATTGTGCCCCTATGTCGACACCCGCTTCCATCCAATCTTCCCGTCATATCCACGTCCGCCCTTCTCAGAAGGACGAAACTGACGTGCGTAGTTTTTTTGATAATGCTGTGGAGGGAATGTTTCGCAAAGCCCGTAACGGGCGTTTTCTTCTCGTCAATCCGGCGCTGGCAAAAATATTTGCCTATGCATCTCCCGGTGAAATGATCCGCAACTTCCCTGTTGATAAAGACAAGGTAACACTTGATGCTGCACGATTTTTAGATCTGCTGACCGAGCTAAAAAATAGAGGCGAAGTTAGAAATTTTGAAATGCAATTTCGCCGTCGCGACGGTCTGCTCATGTGGGTACTTATCAACGCCCGAACCGTGTACACTGTAAAAGGTTCCATCAAATACTATGAAGGAACTCTTGTTGATATCACCGAGCGTAAAGATGCAGAAACAGAGCAAGCCATCATAGACGAGCAGATTCGTCAGTCACAACGTATGGAGGCTATAGGAATTGTTGCCGGAGGTATTGCATCAGACTTCAGCACACTCATCCGCCCAATTGTGAGCAGCACAGAATCTGCACTCAAACAAAGTTCGGGCAATGAACAGGTACAACGGAATCTCAATACAATTTTGGGTTCTGCCAATAGTGCGATGGCTCTCATTAAGCAATTTCAAACCATCAGCAGACAGGGAAAAGGTGAAATGCGTCCTACGACCATGCAACCTGTTCTTACAGAAGCTATTGGCGATTTCCGTTCTACCCTGCCTACCCACATCCAACTTTTTGAAGAGATCAGCGCGAATAATCGGACAGTACTTGCCGATGCGGGACAGATACGACAGGTCATCGATAATTTGCTAGAAAATGCGCTACTGTCAATTCACACCGAAGGGCGCATTACTGTACGCATGGCAGAAGTAGAATTTGATGAGCGCACAGGAGCATTCCGAGCCGACCTTATCCCCGGGAAATATCTTCGAATTACCGTTCAAGATTCAGGTGTCGGTATTCCTGAACAACTTCTTCCAAGAATTTTTGATCCATTTTTTACCACTCGCGGGCACGAAGATGCACAAGGGTTGGGGCTTGCAGTTGCTCACGGTATAGCCCGTGCGCATGATGGTGGTATTACCGTGTTATCCGAAGAAGGACTTGGCTCTACCTTCTGTTTGTATATCCCGTTTTACGATCAGGAAATTGACCAATCACTTCCTATTGCCCCGTCTCCAAGATTAGGGAGCGAACGTATTTTGCTTGTCTCACCTGAAGAACAAGAAATCCGGAAATGGAGAAGCCTGCTCGTTCCCCTTGGGTACCGTATTGAGGCTGTTTCCGGCAGCGTAGAGGCACTACGACTTTTCCTTGAATCACCTGATTCCTTTGACTTAATCATTTCGACATTTGCAATGCCTCAAATGAACGGACTTGAATTTGCGCGCATCCTGCTGGGAGTGCACCCGTCAACACGTCTGGTTTTATGCGCTGACCCAACAGACCCGATAACAAGCGAGATTGCACTGGAAGCAGGAGTACCGACGCTGGCACATAAGCCATTGAACACCAATAGAATTTTTCAGCTTGTGCAATCTGCACTGGAAGACCATCAGGAGTAGGGTATGGCGCGCGTTCTTATTATCGATCACGACCCTGTTTTTTCCGAAACATTAGCTTCGATTGTTACCGGTCTTGGACATCGAAGCAAGCAGGCTAAATCTCTTGCGGAAGCCTTTGCATCCGGTCGCAAACACGACACAGACATCGTATACCTTAATACACAGCTCCCAGATGGAAACGGTCTGCTAGCGATTGCGCAACTCAACGCCATGCGCGGCCATCCTGAAATTATTGTCATGACAGGAACACCGACTCCTGACGGAGCAGAAAAAGCAATCCGCAACGGAGCATGGGACTATGTCGAAAAACAAAGCGCCATTGATCGCATGGTGCTTCCGCTTATTCGTGCCATTGACTACAGGGGCAAACGTCCCGCCCGCAATGGATCTGTAAAACTCAAACGCAGCGGGATTATCGGTAATAGTGCCGGTATCAAAAAATGCCTTTCACTTGTGGCGGAAGCCGCATCCTCTGATGCATCTGCATTACTTCTTGGTGAAACAGGGGTAGGTAAAGAAGTTTTTGCCCGTGCCGTGCACGAAAACAGTCTTCGTGCAAATGGTCCTTTTGTGGCGGTGGACTGTGCATCCATGTCTCGAACTCTCGCAAGTTCTATCTTATTCGGACACCAGAAAGGAGCCTTTACAGGAGCAGACAAAGATAGAGAAGGACTTGTAGCGCAAGCCCACAACGGTACGCTTTTTCTTGATGAAGTAGGTGAACTGCCGCTGGCTATGCAGAAAATTTTCCTTCGAGTATTGCAGGAACATCGATTCCGCCCTGTGGGAGCACGTACAGAAAAAACATCAGATTTCAGATTAATTTGTGCAACAAACAGAAATCTGGATGAGATGGTTGCCCGCGGAACCTTCCGTAGCGACCTGCTTTTCCGAATCCGCACCGTGGTTATGGCTCTTCCGCCTCTTCGTGACAGAACCGACGACCTCCCGCATCTTATTGAGCACTATGTGAAACAACTCTGCGGAAAATACGGCATGCCAGCCAAAGGCATTTCTCCAGACTTGCTTGACCTAGCCAAGGAATACTCATGGCCGGGAAATGTTCGAGAGCTGATACATACTCTGGAACGTGCTGTACTAGCAGCCAAAGAAACGCCTAAAATTTTTAGCCGTCACCTTCCCGATCATATCCGCATCAATATTGCGCGCGCTGCAGCTGACAAGACCCAGCAGGAAATTAAAGCCCTTACCGAAAGCAACCAAGTTCCGTTGCACCAAGGTGCGTCTTGTAGCATCAGCGAATTAGAAAATGCCCCTGATAACTATACAGCAAGGCTGGCAACTTCACCTGTGGAGCAAACACGTCCATCAATACAGGGGCGAACTCCTGTGCAAGCAAGTTCTTCTAATGGTAATCCCGAAGAAGAACGTGCTCTTGTTGCTGCCGCTGAAACGATTCAAGCAGATAGCAACACACATCGCACAAAAGAAGTCGTCATCGTCCAGTCTTCACCACGCTTTGACACACGCAATGAAATACCTATTTCCGAGATTACGGACAAAATACCTTACATTTCCGCAATTCCGGACAAGAAAAATTCAAGCAATACAATCAAACCCTTCTTTGAGTTTCGAGATGAAATCTTTGAAAATTACCTTCAACATCTTATGATGTTATCGGGAGGAAAGGTTGCTACAGCTTGCAAACTATCCGGTCTTTCAAGATCGTATCTGTACGATTTGCTCAAAAAATACCCTGTTAAAAAATAAGCAACTACACATAGATGTCCTCGTTTTAGGATAGAGCACATAAGTTTTGTCCGCTATTACGGACAAAACTTCCGCATTCACGGACAATCGATCTACTTTTTCGACTTTTTCACAAAGAAAACCGTTATCATTTATAATAAATAATATTTTCATCAGTTTTATCAATCTATTATCACACATGGCATGGTTCTTGGTATATAGCCACCAGTGCAGGAGAAATGGTCTGCTCCTGAAAAGAAATTTCCTCCGAGTGTCGGACAAAGTTTGGCGGAAATACTTTTTTCGTACCGGCGAAAGCTATCCGGTTTCCTTGATCGCTTAGTCGATTGAAAAATACGCGCTACAGCTTGCTGTAGCGCGATTTTTTATACCTATCGTACACCCCAACCTTCGGCATTCCGTAACAAACGGCAGCCAATGTTACCTTGTGCACTGATTATCTGACGACTTGAAATTACTCTTTGGGTGGCGTACCACCACCGCAAGGAGAAACCATGTCTCAAGCAACTACCTTTCCCACCTCACGCAAACGCAAACCAAAACGATCTGCTAAGGCGCTCATCATCGCTGCACTATGTTCACTGACCGCGCTTGCTGTCATACTTACAAACGACCCAAGCCTACTTTCATGGGGCAAAGCATGGCCGGGACTTATTCGCCCATTATTGAGGATGCTCTGTTTTCTCGGGATAGGACTCGTTGTAGGTATCGCTGTTGAGGGAATGGGATGGGCACCGCTTCTTGCCACTCTGGTTCGTCCAGTTATGCGCTTCGGAAATCTTAAAGATGAATCCGGCGCAGCATTCACCACTGCTTTTTTTTCTGGAACAGCGGCAAACACTATGCTCATGACATTCTGGAAGGAAAATAAAATTTCTTTGCAGGAGATGAAACTAAGTTATCTCATTAACACAGGGCTTCCAGTCTTTCTTCTCCATCTTCCGACGACTTTTTTCATCATAGTACCAATGACGCGCACTGCGGGAATAATCTACCTCTCTCTTAACGGTCTTGCTGCACTGATACGCACAATTGGTCTACTCATATGGACACGAATTACATTTGCGCCGCATAAAACGGATAACGAAATAACCGACCAGCCTGCCAATCGAAAAACCTCCGCAGCTAAAATTTTAAGCGCATTTCGCAGACGATTCACTCGCATCTGCACTGTCACGGCTCCTGTCTATTTCCTTATATATGCACTAAACCAAGCTGGCATGTTTGAATATTTACGAACATCCGCAGCTGGCTGGGTTACATCCGCCTACCTACCTGTAGAAGCAGTCAGCGTTGTAGTCTTTGCAGTAGCTGCTGAATTTACAACTGGTATTGCTGCTGCGGGAGCGCTGCTGGATGGCGGTTCGTTAACAACAACGCAACTAGTTCTTGCCCTTGTTCTTGGAACAATTGTTGCCACTCCTATTCGCGCCCTGCGACACCAACTGCCATCTCAAACTGGTGTATTTACATTTAAGATCGGTTTTCCCATGCTTTTGATGAGTCAGCTTTTACGTATCAGCAGCCTTATCTGCGTAACAATCCTCTATCTTTGGATTGCAAGTTAACAATATCACTGCTTGACCGCACAAATTCATTGCGTGTAAAGTGCCGCACTTCAGGTGCTCAAAAAGCCTAATAGGGAATCCCGTGCAAATCGGGAGCGGTCCCGCCGCCGTAAGTTCTATCTAATCTTTATCCACGCTGTACCACTGGCTCTGCCGGGAAGGTCGGATAAAGAGGAACGAGCCGGAAGACCTGCCTGAAAACTGTAGATATTCATGAATATTACCTACGAAAGTTCCTGCCTTACATTTCGTCCGGTGTGAATATCAGGCTCGATTTTGCAAACACGGGGTCTTGTTCTGCAAAACACTCTTCGCTATCGGTGCGTCATGCACCGCTCTGCGCCATATACCCCGCCCCAAACGTTGGAGGCTTTTGCCATGATCCGCAGTCGTTCTTTACGACTCATGCTCGCTGTCGCTCTTGTTTTTAGTTTATCTCTCCCTGCCTTTGCTGGACACGGAGAAGCTAAAGAATGTAAAAAGGGCATTTTACTTGTTGCATTTGGCACATCTGTACCTGAAGCTCGTGTTTCTCTGGATAATATTGGTGAAGAAGTTGCCAAAGCATTTCCTGATACAGAAATCCGCTGGGCTTACTCTGCTGCAATCATCCGTAATAAAATTAAACGTACCGAAAAAATGATTGTACCTTCCCCTGCTGCTGCTCTTGCACAGATGGGTGATGAAGGCTTTACACATGTTGTTGTACAGTCCTTGCACACAATTCCTGGTCAGGAATTTTCTGACATTCTTGAAACAGCTTCTGCATTCAATGGCATGCCTAAAGGCATCAGTCACATTGAAGTTGGTGCACCGCTGATGCACACTCCAGCAGACCTTGCTTCTATGTCCAAAATTTTACCTACACTTGTTCCTGCTGCCCGTAAAAAAAATGAAGCAGTTATCTTTATGGGACACGGCACACACGATCCGGGCAACATTTACTACCCTGGTCTTGCTACATACCTTCAGGAACAGGATTCTAATATGTATGTTGGCACTGTAGAAGGCTACCCAGCTCTCGACAACATCATTCCTACCCTGAAAGCTAAAGGCATCAAAAAAGTTTGGCTCATGCCTCTCATGTCTGTTGCTGGTGACCACGCACACAACGACATGGCTGGTCCAGAAGACGACAGCTGGAAATCTATTCTTACTAAAGAAGGATTCAATGTTACAACTGTACTGAAAGGTACAGGCGAATACGATGCTGTTGTTGCACAGTGGGTTGCACACTTGAAAGAGGCGTTTAGCGCTCTGTAATTATGACTAGTTCAGCAGACATTGCGCAACGTCGTGCACGTCGATGCATTCTTTTTTCCAGCATTGCTGCTTGCGCTTGTGTAGTGTCTGCTGTTCTGGCTTCTTCGTATGGCCCGCTCAACATCCCGTTGGGGCAGGTATTCCATACACTCGCAGAACACCTTTTTCCTGTCGGCATCTCCGGTGAAACCACTAATGCCATCGTTGTTTGGGAAATTCGGTTCAGTCGAATTATTCTTTCGCTACTGATAGGAAGCGGGCTGGCTGTTTCCGGCACAGTCTTCCAAGGCATTTTGCGCAACCCACTGGCTGATCCGTTCACTATCGGAGTATCCAGTGGAGCAGCTTTCGGTGCTTCTGTTGCTATATTTTTTGGATTGTCCGGTTCCATACCGTATCTTGCGGGAATAGGTATTATCCCTCTTGCGGCACTCACAGGTGCGTTACTCGCTCTTGCAGCAGTTATCACACTTGGCAGCATGGGAGGACAACTCAAACGCGATGCGCTTGTACTAGCCGGAGTGGTTGTCGCAACATTTCTCGCAGCGCTTATCTCGCTCGTCAAATCACTTGATGAAGATTCAGTCGCATCTATTGTGTTCTGGATTATGGGCAGTCTGCAAGGAAGAAGCTGGCAGCATGTGCAGCTCATTCTACCGTGGTACACCTTAGGGGTTGCAATCATCTGGAGGTTTTCTCGCGAGCTGGACATCTTAGCTCTTGGTGAAACGCAAGCTCAACAGTTAGGCATGAATGCCAGCCGCGTCCGCTTATGGCTTCTTGTAGGGGCAAGCATGATTACCGGCGCATCCGTCGCGGTCTCAGGTGTTATTGGTTTTGTGGGGCTAGTTGTGCCACACCTTGTACGTCTTGTTCAAGGTGGCGAACATAGACCATTGCTCGTAAGCTCTGCGTTTATTGGCGGATTGCTTTTACTCTGGTCTGATGTATTAGCACGCACAGTTCTTTCGGAAGGTGCAGAACTGCCGGTCGGCGTTGTCACAGCTCTTCTTGGAGGTCCTTTTTTCTGCCTGCTCCTGCACCGTTCCATGAAGCGGAGTAGCCGATAATGTCTGCGAGTATTGTTCTGAAAAATTTGTCTGCGGGATATTCTTCAAAGGCTGTCCTGCATGATATTTCGATATCAATAGAACAAGGCGAAATGGTCGGACTTCTTGGACCCAACGGAAGTGGCAAGACTACGCTGCTTATGGCACTTTCAGGAATCCGCAAACCGCTAAAAGGCTCTGTAACATTACACGGCACAAACCTGCTTCAGGTACCACCTAAGCAACGTGCAGCCCAAATAGCTTCCGTGCCGCAGTATACTGGGGAAACACCGGATATCGAAGCACTGTCACTCGTACTCATGGGGCGCTATCCGTACATATCCCCTCTGGGTGGATACAGTGCCGAAGATACAGAAATTGCCTTGCGCTGCATGCAAGCCACAGGAACCGATGCCTTTGCATACAAATCAGCACGAGAGCTTTCGGGTGGAGAATTTCAACGAGTACTCATTGCACGGGCACTTGCACAACAAACCAGCACATTGCTTCTGGACGAAGCAACCTCTGGTCTTGATGTAGCCCGAAGCCTAGAAATTTTCGATTTGCTGAAGCAAAGACATACAACCGGAACAACTGTAATTGCAGCTATTCACGATATTAATCTTGCTGCCCTCTACTGTAGCCGTCTGATATTTCTCAAACATGGACGGATAGTTCAGGACGGCACTGTCGAAGACGTTTTTACCGATGAAAAACTGACCCAAATTTATGAAACACCAATCCATACATTCAGTCATCCGGTTACTGGTGCACCCCAAGCTTTTTTTACTCCTGGCTCTGCTTTGCGCTAGTACTGCGCTTGCGAGTCCAGCATCAGCGGAAGTCCATCCCGCTTCTGTCAAAATCGTAGACGACCTTGGCAGAACAATCGAGTTGCAGCGCCCTGCAACTCGCATCATTGCACTATACGGAGCATTCAACGAAATATTGGGAGAACTAGGTAAGGAAGACATCATTGTAGCCCGCACCAAAGCGGACACACTTCCGCCTTCCATCCTGAACAAGCCGTCGATAGGCACGCACATGCGTCCTAACCCAGAGCTTGTAGCGGGACTTCGCCCAGATATAGTGCTCCAGATGGGTGGCAGAAAAAAAGCACTGGAGTCCGTTAAAATGCTCGAGCAGCTCGGCATTCCAGTAGCTTTCTTTTCTGTAACAACATTTAAGGAACTATTCTCAGTCATCAAGCGGCTCGGCGTCCTTACTGCTGCTGAAGATAAAGCGGAGACCGTCTGCAACAATCTGCAAGCTAGGCTTGCGCACGTCGCACAGCAACTTGCAACTGTTCCACACAAGCCTTCTGTTTTCTTTGAAGTACGTTACCCTAATCTGCTCGGTGCGGGGCGCGCTTCTATTGTTAATGACATTATTGAGCATGCAGGTGGAACCAATAGTATGGATGTCACTGTAAAATTAGTCCGCATAAATGAAGAGGAAGTAATCAAGCGCGATCCGGAAGTATACCTTATCCAAAAAGGCGCTATGAACCCGAACCCGCAACCGATAGGACAACGGGCTCACTTCCGCACTATTCGAGCAGTAAAAAACAACCGCGTTTATATTATTGATGAATCCAGCTATTCACGTCCCGGTCCCCGTGCCGTAACCGCTGTAGAAGAATTAGCAGCTCTGCTGCACCCAACCAGAATACAACTCAATCCACATAGTTCAGGAGACATCTAATGTCCGCTTTATCAGGCACACTGTACGGCATCGGAGTAGGTCCAGGCGATCCGGATTTACTCACCATTAAAGCAACTAAGGTATTAGCAAACGTTGATATCGTCCTTGCTGCTTCATCTACTAAAAACGATTATTCAACAGCGCTATCCATTGCCGAGCCGCACATGCAATCCGATGTCGAAGTCGTGCATCTTGGATTTCCAATGACCCGTGATGAGCAAGTATTGCTTCACGCATGGGAAGAAAACGCAAAAATAGTTGCAAGCCTGCTTCGCCAAGGTAAAAACTGTGCGTTCCTCACCTTAGGTGATCCGCTTATTTACTCTACTTTCGGTTACCTGAAGCGCACACTCGAAGCACTTGACCCAAGCTTTGCTATTGCAATTGTACCGGGAATCACCTCATATCAAGCTTCAGCTGCACGCACAGGTACTATTCTTTGTGAATCCGGTGAAAACCTCTTGCTAGCATCCGGTGTACGCGCAACCGAAGATACGCAACAGCTTCTGAACAGAGTCGATAACGCTGTTATTTTAAAAACGTATAAAAACTTCGCGGAACTCAAAGAACTCCTTCGCAAAACAAATCGAAAAAATTCTGCGATATTTATTTCACGCCTTGGCATGGAAGGGGAAATTATCGCCCGCAATATTGATGACGCACCGGAAAAGCCTCACTATTTCTCTCACATGCTTATTCCTGTGACTAAATAGTTGGATTTTTTTGTAAGCACTTGGGGAGGTCTCTTTTTACTCTTCGAGTGAGCCTCCGGCGGCTGGGCTGAAAACTTTGAAAAGTTTTCCCCCAGACCCCCTTTCAAACTTTTTATTATGCGATACAAGCTCGTTGGTTAATTTTTATGCGCGGCTTTATCACCTTAGTTTCAATATTAAAAAGACTGCCTTCCTTGGACGGCAGTCTTTCTTTGTAACATCATTTAAAAAAACGAAGCGCATGGGACACAATGCGGGTCAATCAACTTCACGCAACTCTGCCCAGTCAGTTGTGTATCTGGGGGACAATCTTTCTTGCTTCATTTTCCAAGGCTGCCCCAACCCTTCTCCTGCGTATTGTACGGTTCCGCGTCCAAATTTTTTATTTATGGCATCTGTTACGTGCATTAGCCGAGATTCAGACTCTAATTGCTGTTGCGTTGCAGGCGACACAATCTCGAACAATGAACCTTGCTGATTTAATTTAGATTCCAGTCCTGACAGCAACACGCCAACTTTTTGATATTCATGCCCTGATCTAAATATTTTTTGCAATAAGTTAGAAGCATGATGCACAAGTAACGGTGTATAATCCGTAGGTTTATCGAGAGTACACGCGCAGTATTCTACGTGTTGATCTCCCGGTCGGTGCTTGTTTGTTTTAATAAATACAGACAACGTTGTTGCCAGCAATTCTTCACGGCGAAGCTTTTCTGCTGCACGCACCGTATAAGCGATGGTTGCTTCCAAAGCATCTTTACGCTCCGTCACAGGTATACCGAACGAACGGGATGACCGGATACTTTTTCGAGCAGGAGCCGCATCTTCAAGTGCAATGGAAGGAATGCCGCGTAATTCCAAGGCGGTATACAATCCGGTTACGGTAAGCTTTTTCTGTAGCCACGCATTCTCTTTGTCACGCAACTGTCGGGCAGTTGTGACACCATAGTTCGCAAGTTTCTCAGCTGATTTTCTACCGATTCCCCATATATCGTTCACAGAAATTGATTCCAAAAGCGTATCAACTTGGGCAGGATTGTTCCACAATGCATTCATCGTAAATACACCGGATGAATCAGGCGTCTTTTTGCAAATATGGCTGGCAATTTTAGCGAGCGTTTTCGTTGGGGCAATACCAATGGATACAGGAATTCCAGTCCACGTATACACTGTGTCACGAATGCGCTGTGCATATTCGTGTAAATTATGTGCAGCAAATCCATCAAGCCGCAGGAACGCTTCATCAATCGAATACACTTCCATTTCTGGACAAAACGTCCGCAGCACATGCATAACTCTTTCTGAAAGATCACCATATAAAGGATAGTTCGACGAAAATACTGCCACCCCGTTTTGTTCAAGAAAACGCTTCTGCTTAAAGTAAGGAGCAGCCATTTTTACGCCAAGGGCTTTTGCTTCATTAGAGCGGGAAATAATACAACCATCATTATTTGAGAGAACAATAACAGGCTTTCCAACAAGGTCAGGACGGAACACCCGTTCGCAAGAGCAGTAAAAATTATTACAATCTACCAAGGCATACGCAGCCAAACTCATAATGGTTTCCTAAGAGAATGGATAACCGATGTCGCCACACCCCATACTTCAAAGTTCTCATTATGCGTAACTTCTACTGCCCTGTAATGAGGATTTTCTGGAACAAGTGCAACGCGATTGTCCTTTTTCCATAACCGCTTAACTGTCAATGCCCCATTAAGCACAGCGACCACAACGGCATTATGGGACGGCTCCACAGATCGATCCACAACCAGAATATCATCTGTATGGATGCCCGCCCCTGTCATTGAATCACCTTTGACGCGCATAAAAAAAGTCGCAGGTGCGTTATGTACAAGCAGTCGATTTAAATCGAGTGCGCCTTCCAGATAATCATCTGCCGGAGATGGAAACCCTGCGCACGCACACGATGTGTGCATTTGTCCATATTCTTCTTTGGACTCGCTATTTTCTGGAAAATCTATTGTATCTCTCATATATGTGCCTCACTTCGTAGACTGCAATTGCAACCAGACTTTATGTGCCGTAGAATACGTCATTGCTACAGCCTGTGCGAGTACAACTCCGCCAGATGTACATATTCACCTTTACTCAGTTGTTATTATGAAAACTTTATCTCTTCTTTCTTTCGACTCGCGATTAAAAATTATTCTTGCTGCCACTATCGGCATACTTACATGGCATGTTCCAGCATATGCATTATGCATCTACACGGCAGTCATTCTCATTCTTGGTATAGGGAACAAAGTACACCTTACTCTTGGATCACGGACTATTGCCACCTATCTATATTTCATACTTCTTTGGGCTGGGATAAAATTTGCGCTTGATTGCACACCCATTTTCCAAGGCATCACCCCTGACTACCAAGCTGCGTTTCTCTCTTCAGGTATTTTAGCGTTGCGCCTTAGTATACTGATAGGCATAGGGCTACTACTGGCAACAACAAGTTCAGCCCGCCAGCTAGGACTGGCGTTGTCATGGTTCATGCGCCCTATACTCGGTAAACGAAGTTGGGAGCCAGCATTAAGCCTTGCACTCATGATTCATTTTATTCCACTTATTCAAAAAACCTTTTCGCAAGTCATGCAGGCTATGGAGCTTCGCAACCCGCCACGCTCGAAATGGCAACGCTTTCTCCTTGTGCCACAGGCTGTGCTACGCATTTGTGCCCAGAAAACATGGACACAAACCGTTGCCGTTGCAGCCCGTAAGCTTGATTCACCCGATGCATGGACGCAGCAAATTCCTCTTCCCATTAGTCAGATTATAATTTCTTTTTGTGCACTTTGTGCTGCATTCTTGCCACTTGCTTTGGCAACACAGTAATTTGAATTATTTATTTTTTACAAAAAAAGTAATCTTATCTATATACTACTTGAATGAAGCTTTATTTGTATCACTAATAATTTGACACTCAAATCTTTTGAGCGTAGTCCTTTTTTACACAAAAAATTAAAAGGACTCTTTATGCTGTTTGATTCTGTTTTTCTGGTTGCACTGCAAAGTGCTCTTGTGCTGGGGTTTATCCACGGTATTAACCCGTGCGGTCATTCATGGCTTGTACTTGCACCTTTTACATACGGTGCAAAAAATGGAAGCCGTGTACTGTCACTTACGTCTGGATTTATATTTGGAACAACACTGGCATGCCTGACTATCGGGTTTTCGCTTGGTTCCATCTCACTGGCGATTCCGGCTGCATTTAAGACTGTTGTCGATCTCTCCACGGTAGGAATTCTTATCGTGCTTGGGATAATCCTTATAGTGAAACCGCACCTGCTGCATAGTCACGACCATGACCACGGTCATGACCATACTCATGACCACAACCACGGGCACAGCCATCATCACCATGCTCACCACGGATGCTGCGGACAGCATGAAGATGGGGACTCTGCATGTTGCAACGTGCATCATCATGAAGAATTGCAACCGGTAACATATGGAAACACTGCTGTTGCCGTCGAACCTTCATTTGTATTAGGACAACCAGTAACTGCCGCAACGACAGAACAGAGTCGTTTTGTCCTTGGGCAAAAGGTAGGCACGGCTCCAAAAGAGCATTCGCACAACCAGCACGCAGGGTGCGGTTGCGCAACCAGCAGTAAAATTACAAAAGTTACATTTTGGGGGCTGACAGTTTTCGGGTTCATCAATATGATCGTCCCCTGCCCGACAGTAGCAATTATGTATACATACGGGCTTGATTCCGGAAGCATCCTTAAAAGTACTCTTGTATTTTTAAGTTATGCAATCGGCACAGGAATAACGCTAGCAGCTGTTATTTTTGCAATTTACAAAGCAACAAATGCCTTGAACGCACTCAATAAACCTTGGATTGAACCTTTGGTTATGCGCACAGCGGGAGTGCTGACAATCGTATTTGCAGTATACTCATATTTAGCTGATACAAATATGATCTAAAGGAGATCAGCAATGGAGCTTGAGGAGCTTAATCACGCCATAGTGGAGTTCTACGAAAAATTATCCTCTTGGGAACATGATGTTGTACGTGAAAAGGGACTCACCCTGCCACAGATTCATGCTCTTGAAATTCTCGGGATACATGAGTCCATGCGGATGAAAGAACTCGCTAATTGGATGGGTACCACCACAGGAACTCTTACAGTTCTTATCGATAGGCTCGAAAAAAAGGATTACGTACGCCGTTGTCCTCATAAAACAGACCGCCGTTCCATCATCATTGAACTCACTGATACTGGGCGACATATGTTTTTAGAACATGACAAGCTGCATATGCAATTAACAGAGACGATGGTTGCTGATTTGTCGCAAGATGAACGCAGCTGTTTACAGCGCTGTCTTGAAAAAATGAACAAGGCTTTTTAATGCATTGGGCTGAACTTCTTGCCATTGCGATTGCTCTTGCAGTGGACGCCTTTGCAGTAGCAATTGCAGCTGGAGTCCGTTTAAAAGGTGCAAGCAAGCGACAAACCTTCCGGCTTGCATGGCATTTTGGCTTTTTTCAGGCAGCAATGCTTATCGTTGGATGGCTTGCTGGTGATGCAATCAAGGCATACTTAGAGTCATATGCACACTGGATAGCCTTTGCACTTCTACTCTGGGTTGGAGTTCGCATGATTATGGGCGCAGTCAAGCATCCTACCAGAGACGAACAAGCGGAAGGGTATGATCCGACTAAAGGCGTATCCTTAATTATGCTTGCAATTGCAACATCAATTGACGCACTGGCAGTCGGCTTATCGCTCTCTGTTTTGAACCATTTAATCTGGTTCCCTGCTTTTGTAATCGGCGTAACAGCAGCATTATTTACCTTAGCAGGATTACAGATAGGCAAGTTCATCGGCAGCACATCATCACTTGGAAAATATGCTGAAATTGGCGGGGGCGTTGTCCTCATCCTTATCGGCATTAATGTAGTCTTATAAAAAAAGGGTGGAGTAAATACTCCACCCTTTTTATTGGCGATATCCTGTTAGGACTTCATTTCATCCGTAAGTGCCCGTAGCTCTATTACCATTTCCTGCAAATCTTCCACTGCAACAATAGCCGCTCCCAGAGTCTGAACACCCTCATCTGTGATGGTGCTAATCTCTGAAGAAGCCTTGCTGATTTGCTCAGAAGTGGCAGACTGTTCCTCTGTTGCTGTCGCAATAGCAGAGATTTCTCCAAATGCCTCATCCATCATATCTTTAATAGATACAAGCAATTGACCAGAAACTTCAGCTTTTTCTGTGCCTTCAACAACCGCAGATACAGCCCTTTCGACTACTTCTGCGACGCTTGTGGTAGAACTTTGAATACTATTTACTGCTAAACCAACCTCGCGCGTTGCCGATGTTGTTTTTTCCGCAAGCTTACGAACTTCATCTGCGACAACGGCAAATCCTTTGCCAGCTTCGCCAGCCCGTGCCGCTTCAATAGCTGCGTTCAATGCCAGCAAGTTTGTCTGGTCAGCAATATCTGAAATAACCCCTATGACATGCCCAATGGCTTGTGCATGCTCACCAAGCCCCGCCATCTGGTTATTCAATTCTTGCGCTTCACCACTAACTTTAGCAATTGCAGTAACAGTTTCATTAACAGCATGTGAACCTTCATTCACACGATCGGTACAAATCCCAGTATTCGAAGCAGCGTTTCCAGCATTTTTTGCAACTTCTAAAACAGTTGCATTCATTTGTTCAACGGCTACGGCTGTTTCAGATGCGCGCTCTTGCTGAATATGTGCTCCGCTTGTTGTCTCATTAATTTGAGTAAGCAAGCTTGTCGCTGCAACTTCAAGAGAAACAGAGACTGCATCAATTTTTTCTGCAACCTGAAGAATCTCTTCGTGCTGCTCAACAATGCGGGCTTCTGCGTTTCGAATTTCTGTCAAATCATAGAAAAGCCCAAACGCCCCAAGAGCCTTGCCTGAGGCATCATAAAACGGAGTAACAGTATAAAACGTAGTAAGTTTTTTACCATCACGACGTTCAACAGCACCTTCTCGGCTAGCATGCTGTCCATCACGCACAGCTTTGACCAAAGGAGTTTCGCGGGCTTCATCACCCCAAAAAACATCACCGGATGTTTTTCCAAGAAAATCGTCCTGATTACCATGCAGTCCAAGCAGTTCAAGAAGCTCTTTGTTTAAGAAGGACATTCTATTTTCAGCATCAACTACACAGCACGGAAAATTAATTCCCCGAAGGACGCCTTGGGACATTCCGAACTGTTCTTGCAGGTCAACAGTCATCTTTTGCAGATGTTCTGCAAGGTTATGAAGCTCATGTCTGAAGTTGCCTTCAAGCTTTGCATCAAAATTACCAGTAGCAATTTCTGTAGAATAGTGTCCAAGAGCAACAAGCGGCTTTGCGAAAAATTTTCGAATGCCAATAAGCAAAATTAACGATGCACATAGGAGTGTAACAGCACCAATGCACATAATGATAAGCTGCTGCCTATCCGCAGTTGCAAACAGTTCATCCCGCGGAACTGTGGTGCTAATATACCAGTTTGTTTCTGTATTTTTCACAAATCGCTGTAATTTCTGTGTACCTTTATATTGGTAATCAAGAAAATGTATACCGTCAGCTTCTGCTTGCTTAATGTCATCGAACACGCTTGAACGCTTAAAAATCACATTGCTATTAGGGTGCGCGATGATAGTCCCAGTGCCATCCATTACGTATGCATAGCCAGATTTTCCGAACTTAGCAGTATCAATATAGCGCTTACCAAAATTGCCGACATCCGCAAAAACAACAACCCCGCCAATCAAAGCGCCATCAACAAAGTCATAAATTCGTGAGCCGATTCCAATCAATCGCTGCCCGATAATATCGTCAGAGAGAACTTTTTCACTTACATACTTTTCTAAATCGCCATCAAGCAATTTTGTTTTCCATAGCGTTGCACGCGAGGTATCGCCATTCAGTGAAGGACCGCTGCGTGTAACACCAGAGGTAATTTCACCTTTTCCGTTAAAAACAAAAACAGCTTGAACATCTTTATTCAGTTTCAGGATATTATCCAATAAGTTGCGCCCGTCTTCACCTTCAACCCAAGCGCTGTTGATAACCTCTTCCTGCTCAGCAAGGTAGTTGACCAATGCGTCAATATTTGCCGTAAACTGTTTAAGAGAAGTATTCGCCAGCTTTGTTTCCCTCTCCATTGCTTCCAGCTGAATCTTTTCAACAATTTCACTTGTTGACGAAGAAACGTAGAGAACAATCGATAGTACAGAGAGCGAAACTATAAGCAACACTGTGGCTATAAGTTCAATCGCAATACTTTTTACGCGCACGCAAAACCCCTATTTTACCTTAATAAATACATAATGAAACCATAAATGCTCTCCCCAATAGCATTTCCCAGTCTATGGCTTATCCAGACATCAAGCCAGCACCGCACACTATAGCAGTAGCTAGACACAATTCTTACTATCACCTATCGGTTAATTAAAACAGAACGTTAGATAGAAAAAAAATGTCTACTAATGGGCTACACAATCTACCTATTTTTTGAAATATGCAATAAATTCCTGATTTCCTTTAGGTCCTTTGATGCTCGAAGGAACAACACCAAGTAGCGAGAGATGTAACTCTTTGATAGCAAAACTTGTTACATCATCAATAGCCTGCTGATGCAGCGCAGGGTCCCTGACCACGCCTTTATCTGTCATGCCCGGTCCTAATTCAAACTGCGGCTTAATTAGCATCGCAAGTTCGCCACCATCGCGCAGTAATTTAACACATGGTGGAAGAATAAGTTTAAGCGAAATAAAGGAAACATCACCTACGACAAGATCAATCGGTTCGGGGATGACTGTTTCATCTACATTTCGCAAATTCGTGCGTTCCAAGTTGATAACACGCTCATCCTGACGCAATTTTTCATGTAACTGACCATACCCGACATCAACTGCATATACTTTTGTAGCACCATGTTGCAGCAAACAATCAGAGAAGCCACCAGTTGATGCCCCTGCATCGAGAGCCACTTTTCCAGAAGGATCAATTCCGAAGTGCTCAATTGCCGTGAGCAGCTTGTATGCCCCGCGGCTGACAAAGCGTTCGACACCTTTCACTTCAAAAAGAGAATCCAAATCCATTTTTTGTCCCGGCTTTGCAACCGGCTCTGGATTACCATTGCGGATTACATAAACCTGCCCTGCCATAATCAGGCGTTTTGCCTTCTCACGGCTATCTGCCAGCCCCGCATCGAACACAAGTTGGTCGGCTCGTTCTTTTTTTGCCATGTTATTTGCCTTGACATTGCAGCAAGGGAAGCATACGCACTCCTTGCCGGTTATAATTACAAGATGGCGCAGGACAACTTAGACTGCGACGAGTCGTCTATGTATTTGACCATAGCGTGTCCGGCTCGGTAAAAATTTCTTTGCACCTCGGCAATGTAACCAAAATCATTCACACAGAGGTATGCAGACCAGTTACTTGCTTTCAAGGTAACAGTGCTTATATTGTAAGCGAACTGTCACCTACATCATCGTTTGCGGAGACTCAATATATTTTTCTTGCCTTCCAAACGCAACTGACGTAAGAAAATCCGTTCTGCATCTTCGTGAGGAGTTTAATATGAAAAAAGATATCCATCCTAAAGTGTTTAAGGCAAAAATCTCTTGTGCATGCGGCTATGAATCCGAAGCACGTTCTACCAAAGGTGAAGCAGTAGCAGTTGAGATTTGCTCTCAGTGCCACCCATTCTACACCGGTAAACAGCGTTTCGTTGACACCGCTGGTCGTATTGACCGTTTCCGCAAGAAATACGCCAACTTCAAGAAGTAGCACTTTTCTCGCATTTTTTGAGGCCGTCGCCTGATCGGCGGCGAATCTTCCTCCCCTTAAGGATTTGCTTTTTGGGGAGGAGTATTCTTTAGCTCGACTGCGAGGAACAGATGACTACTCTCCGCAAAAATTTCCGCACTATTCTTTCAGGCATCCTTTCTGCTGCACGATGCAATGTCGGTGGTCAGGCAGTTATGGAAGGTGTAATGATGCGCAACCAAGACCGTCTTGCCATTGCAGTCCGCAAAGCTGACGGGTCGATTGTTGCGGATCAGCGCCCTTGGTTCACATTTTCCAAGGCTGAATTTTTCAAGCGTCCTTTCGTACGCGGCTTTCCTATCCTTATAGAAACACTTGTTAACGGCATTAAAGCTCTTAACTTTTCCGCAACACAGGCTGTTGACGGAGAAGAGGAAGAAGAACTCAAGCCGTGGCATCTTACCCTTACACTCATCTGCTCTGTAGGCATCGCATTATTCTTATTTGTTGTTCTGCCTCACTTATTCTCTATCGGAATGAATTACCTTGGGCTTGGTGGCGATGTAAACGGACTTTCGTTTCAAGTATGGGACGGCTTTTTCAAGTTCAGCATATTTTTAGGATACATAATCAGTATCTCTTTTATTCCCGACATCAAACGAGTTTTCCAATACCACGGCGCAGAACATAAAGTAATCTGGGCGTATGAAGATGGAAAACCGGTTAGCTCCGGCTCTGCAATTCTGCATAGTAGGCTTCACCCGCGTTGCGGCACAACCTTCATGCTTTTTGTATTGTCTGTAGCAATTATTCTGCACACAATTCTGGTTCCGGCAATGCTTATGGTCTGGACACCGGAATCTGCGATTATAAAACATGGTTTTATCATTTTCTTCAAACTACTGCTTATGGCGCCAATCAGCGCATTCGCATACGAACTGATTAAGTACAGCGCGAAGATTAATGACACTTTTCTAGGCAAAGCCCTCAGCGCTCCGGGTATGATGCTGCAAATGCTCACTACCCACGAACCTGATTCTGAGCAGCTTGAGGTTGCCATTGTTGCACTTAAGGAAGCACTCGGTGACGATGCTCCTGACGATATATATACCTCTGAGTATACAGTAGCGGAGAAATAATAATGCTCGCCAAACTTGAACATCTTGAACGCAAATTCGAAGACCTTGAACAGCAGCTTAGCTCTCCTGAAGTATTTGGCGATCAGGAACGCTACCGTAAACTGACCAAGGCTCATGCTGATCTTAAAGAAGTTGTTGACGCATTCCGTAAATATCGCTCTATGCAGGAAGCTCTTGAAGAAAACAAAGAACTCATGCACGACAGCGATCCGGAACTTGCAGAAATGGCGAAAGAAGAAGTGAAAGAACTTGAAGTTCAGATTCCAGCAATGGAAGAAGAACTCACCATTCTCTTACTTCCAAAAGATCCTATGGATGAGAAAAACACCATTCTGGAAATCCGCGCCGGTACAGGTGGCGATGAAGCAGCACTTTTTGCTGGTGACTTGTTCCGCATGTACTCCCGCTACGCTGAACGTATCGGTTGGAAAATCGAACTGCTCAGCACCAGCGAAACCGGAACCGGTGGTCTCAAAGAGGTTATCGCACTGGTTAAAGGTGACAAGGTTTACAGCCGCCTGAAATTTGAATCCGGCATTCACCGCGTACAGCGTGTTCCTGCAACCGAGACTCAGGGTCGTGTTCACACTTCCGCTGCAACAGTTGCTATTATGCCGGAAGCCGAAGAAGTTGATGCGAACATCCGCAACGAAGATCTTCGATTCGATGTATTCCGTGCGTCCGGCCCTGGCGGTCAGTCTGTTAACACCACTGACTCCGCTATCCGCGTAACACACATCCCGACCGGTCTTGTTGTTTCATGTCAGGACGAAAAGTCCCAGCATAAAAACAAAGCAAAAGCGCTCAAGATTCTTTCTTCCCGCTTATTGCAGCAGGTACAGCAGCAACAGCATGATGAACTTGCCGAACAGCGCAAGTCTCAGGTTGGTTCCGGTGACCGCTCCGGTCGTATCCGTACTTACAACTTCGGACAGGGACGTTGCACAGACCACCGCATTAACCTGACTTTGTACAAACTTGATGCCATCATGGATGGCGATATCAACGAGCTTATTGACGCTCTTATCACTGCGGATCAGACTGAAAAGCTTAAAGCTCAGGCTGACGCATAACATACGAGGGCAATATGGCGGTACACAAACCCGCACAGCTCACCATTCAGTCAACACTCACAGCCTTCTCGGAATACCTTTCCGGGAAGGCTGTTGATTCTCCGAGACTTTCAGCTGAACTGGTGCTCCGCAAAATTCTTGGTATTTCACGTCTCGACATCCTCATCAATTCTGATCGCAAAATTTCCGAAGACGAATTCGCCCAAATGGAACCCCTCATTCTTCGCAGAGGCACAGGGGAACCCGCCGCCTACATCATGGGGGAGCGTGAATTTTATGGACGCCCATTCAACGTCAATTCACACACACTCATCCCGAGACCTGAAACTGAACATCTTATAGAAGCAGTTATTGAGCGCTATGCAGACAAAGGCAGTTTTTCGTTTGCTGACCTTGGCACTGGAAGTGGTTGCATTGCGACAACAATAGCCGCTGAACTTCCCAAGGCGCATGGCGTAGCTGTTGACCTTTCCGAAGGGGCGCTTGCAACAGCAAAAGAAAATATTCGCATAAGCGGCGTAGCAGACAGGGTAAAATGTATCCGTGCCGATTTCACCACACCGTTGTTCAAAAACAACACATTTGATGTAATTGCTACAAATCCTCCATATGTCAGCCAATCTGAATATATAATGCTAGACCCAGAAGTTCAGCAATTTGAACCTGCATCCGCGCTAGTCCCTGGTGACAGCGGACTTGAGCATGGCATCCGCCTTATTACACTTGCCGCACAGTGGCTGCGCCCTTCTGGTTTCTTCATTATGGAAATGGGATTTTGGCAAGGAGCTGAATTTATGAGTGAATTTGCAAAAAACGCAACACAATGGCGCGATACTGCAATCATAAAAGATCTCTCAGGTCACGACAGATTTGTATGTGGTTATAAAGTCTAGCATGGTGCTAAAAAGTCACATTGTGCTAAAAACACACAGTTAGCACACATAGTCTCTGTATAAAAAAAGTAACTATTTCAAAAAGATGACCTTTCACCTTTTCGTGGCATACTATTTGCTTAAAGTGGGATGGAGGGAATATTTAATGCTACAGAAGACTATCAGTAAATCCATCGGATGCTCAGGTGTCGGCGTGCACAGCGGTAAAGTTGTTAAGCTTACCCTGCACCCTGCTTCAGAAGACACAGGCACCATCTTTCATATACATGGCGAGGACGGCGTAAAGGTTATTGCCCCAACCCCTCAGCTTGTTACTGCCACACAGCTTGCAACAGTTCTCGGAGTCGGCAACACATCTGCCGCGACAGTTGAGCACCTTCTTGCAGCAGTCCGTGGTATGCAAATCGATAACATTCGAATCGAAATCCAAGGCGGAGAAGTTCCTATTATGGACGGCTCTGCTGCCTCTTTCATTTTCCTGCTCAAAGATGCCGGACTGCGTGAGCAATCTCGTCCACGCACTGTTAAGCGCATCAAGAAAGAGATTTGCTTCGAACAGGATGGCAAACGCATCCATGCAAAACCACACAATGGTTTTTCTATCGACTACACAATCGATTTTGACCACCCACTTATCGGGGTGCAAACAATGTCTGTCGAAGTAACTCCTGAAACATTTGCTTCAGACATTGCAAAAGCACGTACATTTGGCTTCTTCAGAGAAGTTGAATACCTGCGCTCAAAAAAACTTGCACTCGGCGGATCTCTCGAAAACGCCATTGTGCTTGACGACTATACAGTGCTCAACGAAGACGGCTTACGCTTCCCTGACGAATTTGTTCGCCATAAAATTCTCGACTTCATTGGCGACATGGTAATGCTCGGCACACCACTGGAAGGACATTTTGAAGTGTACTGCTCAGGACATGCGCTCAACAACCAGTTCCTCCGTGCGATTGATGAAAACGCAGACATCTACCTCGAAAGCGTAACACTCGACGAAACAGTTCCTGTTCCTGTGCCAGAAGTGGCTACAGCTGCCGCACCGGCAGTAGCATAACAAACCTCCCCTCTATATATAATAGATACGACCGCCCACATGGGCGGTCTTTTTTTACCTCTTCTATCTATATAAATAGAAAGCCCCAAAGAGTCCTCCACAGCCCGCATAATCCATCCGCACAAGCAAAATTGAGCGCTTTATTTTCATAAATGAAAGCTGCAATATATAAAACACGAGCAAACCATATTCTACTATAGTGTGAGCGCACTTGACGATGAGGCGAGTTTTACAACAAAGAGCCACCTATTATCCAAATTATAGTGGACAAATGCAGTAAAAAGAAAGAGTGTCTACACTCGTTGCTCAGGCAACTACTATCCAGAAAGCTAAATCCAAAGAAATCAAGGCAACTTGCAGCTTTTTTTAACATGTTGATTTTTAAGCGCTTTTAAAAAAAGCTAAAAAAAACATAAAAAAAAGTGATTTTTTGCTTGCCAAAACTTTGGGGGATATATAAACACTCTTCTCGTTGCTGGCGTAGCTCAATTGGTAGAGCAGCTGATTTGTAATCAGCAGGTTGCGGGTTCAAGTCCCATCGCCAGCTCCAGAACAGGTGGGGTTCCCGAGTGGCCAAAGGGAACAGACTGTAAATCTGTCGGCGTACGCCTTCGGAGGTTCAAATCCTCCCCCCACCACCAGTTGCTAAGTAGCAGGCTGTAGGAGACTCAAGTCGGAGAACTACGGCGCATATAAGCGGGAATAGCTCAATTGGTAGAGCATCAGCCTTCCAAGCTGAGGGTTGCGAGTTCGAGTCTCGTTTCCCGCTCCAACTAGCCTGAGTTCTCCCTATAGCTTTTTGAATAAGAGAAGCTCTCATAGCTCAGTAGGTAGAGCGCATCCTTGGTAAGGATGAGGTCAGCAGTTCAATTCTGCTTGAGAGCTCCATTAATTATTTTCGGATAACCGAGAAAAATTCATTGCCAGGGAGATTTACTCATGGGTAAAGAAAAATTTGAACGCAGTAAGCCGCATGTTAACATCGGCACCATTGGTCACATTGACCATGGTAAAACCACTCTTACCGCAGCTATCACTAAAATTGCAGCTCTCAAACAGGGCGGTCAGGCTGTAGCTTTTGATGAAATCGATAAAGCTCCAGAAGAAAAAGAACGCGGTATTACTATCGCAACTGCACACGTTGAGTACGAAACTGACATCCGTCACTACGCTCACGTTGACTGCCCAGGTCACGCAGACTACATCAAAAACATGATCACCGGTGCAGCTCAGATGGACGGTGGTATCCTCGTTGTTGCAGCAACTGACGGTCCTATGCCTCAGACTCGTGAGCACATCCTGCTCGCTCGTCAGGTTGGTGTACCTTCCCTCGTTGTATTCATGAACAAATGCGACATGGTTGACGACGAAGAACTCCTCGAGCTCGTAGAAATGGAAGTTCGTGAACTTCTTTCTTCTTACGATTTCCCAGGTGACGACATTCCTGTAATTCGTGGTTCTGCACTTAAAGCTCTCGAAGCAGACTCTGCTGACGACGCTGCTGCAGCTCCAATCCTCGAACTCCTCGATGCTTGTGACTCTTACATTCCTGAGCCAGAGCGTGATATCGATAAACCTTTCCTTCTTCCTATTGAAGACGTGTTCTCCATCTCCGGTCGTGGTACAGTAGTAACTGGCCGTGTTGAGCGTGGTGCCATCACAGTTGGTGAAGAAGTTGAAATCGTTGGTATCAAAGAGACTCAGAAAACTACTTGTACCGGCGTTGAAATGTTCCGTAAACTTCTCGACCGTGGTGAAGCTGGCGATAACGTTGGTCTTCTTATCCGTGGTATTAAACGTGATGAAGTTGAACGTGGTCAGGTTCTTTGTAAGCCTGGTTCCATCAACCCACACACCAAGTTTAAAGCTGAAGTATACGTACTTTCTAAAGATGAAGGCGGACGTCACACTCCATTCTTCACCGGTTACCGTCCTCAGTTCTACTTCCGTACAACTGACATCACTGGCGTAATCGCTCTTGATGAAGGCGTTGAAATGGTAATGCCAGGCGATAACGCTGTATTCAACGTTGAACTGATCAACCCAATCGCTATGGAAACTGGTCTCCGCTTCGCTATCCGCGAAGGTGGCCGTACCGTAGGCGCAGGTGTTGTTTCTGAAATCGTGGAGTAATTCATGCGCGTTAACATCCAGCTCGCTTGCACTGAGTGCAAACGACGCAATTACGCGACCGTAAAGAACAAGAAAAACACTACCGCTCGCGTTGAGTTGAAGAAGTATTGTCCTTGGGACAAGAAACACACTCTTCACCGCGAAACTAAGTAAGTAGTTGTTATAAAAACGCAGGGGTGTAGCTCCAACGGCTAGAGCGCCGGTCTCCAAAACCGGATGTTGCGGGTTCGAATCCCTCCACCCCTGCCATTTTCTTCCTTCTTACACGGCGAGGCGACAATGGCAAAAAAGCACTCAAAAAAAGTTGAAGCAAAAGCTCCTGAAGCTAACAAAGCAACTCAACTTAAAGAGTTCTTCGAAGAGTCCCAGGTTGAAATTAAAAAAGTAGTCTGGCCCTCCCGAAAAGAGACAGTGACAACCAGCATTGCAGTGCTGGCTCTTGTTGTTGTAATGTCTCTATTTCTTGGCTTTGTAGACTTAGGTCTTACAAAGCTCGTAGAATACATTCTTTCCTAAACGGATATTCCTATGACCGAGGAACAAGCACCCGTAAGAAAAGCACGTTGGTACATTATCCACACCTACTCAGGCTTTGAGCAGCGTGTTGAGCAGACTATCTTACAGATGATCCGCACCGGCGAAGCTCAAGGTGAAATTGAGGAAGTTGTTGTACCTACTGAGAAAGTGGTAGAACTTGTTAAAGGTGAAAAACGCACCTCTACACGAAAATTCTACCCAGGTTATGTCATGGTAAAAATGATCATGACTGATCTCTCTTGGCATCTTATTTCCAACATTCAGCGGGTAACTGGCTTTATTGGCGGAAAAAACCGCCCTACCCCAATGAGGGACTCAGAAGCAGCACGTATCCTCTCCATGATGGAAGCCCGTCAGGAACAGCCCCGTCCTAAGTTCAATTTTGAACGTGGTGACGAAGTGCGCGTTATTGATGGACCGTTCGGCGGTTTCAACGGCGTCGTGGAAGATGTAAACTACGACAAGGGTAAGCTCAGAGTATCCGTATCTATCTTCGGCAGACAAACTCCTGTCGAGTTGGACTTTGTTCAGGTAGATAAGGGATAAACAAGCACAATAAAGCACCTATCGCCACGCAAGTGGCGTTTGCTATAGAGGTATAGTGGTATGGCTAAAAAAGAAATTGCAAAAATTAAGCTTCAGATTCCTGCTGGTTCTGCGAACCCGTCTCCTCCAGTAGGTCCTGCTCTTGGTCAGCACGGCCTGAACATCATGGAGTTCTGTAAGGCGTTCAACGCTAAAACCATGGATCAGAAAGGCATGATCATTCCTGTAATCATTACAGTATTCCAGGATCGTTCATTCACTTTCATCACCAAAACCCCACCTGCATCTGTGCTGCTTATCAAAGCTGCAAAAGTAGCTAAAGGTTCCGGCGAGCCTAACCGTAACAAAGTTGGTTCCGTAACCGATGCACAGATCGAAGAGATTGCTACCCTTAAAATGCCTGACCTTAATGCTGCAAGCATGGACGCAGCTAAAAAGATCATCGCTGGTACTGCTCGTTCCATGGGCATTGAAGTTAAATAGCATTCTGTAAATCAGTTGGACTGCCGTTCGCCGTGGAATACACACGGCTATTTTTATCTTAGATCGAGCGGCAGGAGATTAACACAGAGAAGAAAAAGGATATTACTATGCCTAAGCATGGGAAAAAATACCGCAAAGCAGCTGAAGGTCTCGAGCTTACCGCACGCTTTGCAGTTGAAGAAGCGATGGCTAAAGTAGTTGATTCTGCTTTTGCAAAATTTGATGAAACTGTTGACGTTGCAATCAACCTTGGCGTTGATCCTAAATACTCAGATCAGATGGTTCGCGGTGCATGCTCCCTTCCACACGGTCTTGGTAAAGATGTGCGCGTAGCAGTATTCTGTAAAGGTGAAAAACAGGCTGAAGCTCGCGAAGCTGGTGCTGAAATCGTCGGTGCAGAAGATCTCGTAGAAGAAGTTAAAGCCGGTAACCTGAACTTTGACAAAGCTGTTGCAACTCCAGACGTTATGGCTCTCGTAGGTCAGATTGGTCGCGTACTCGGCCCTCGTGGTCTTATGCCTAACGCAAAAACTGGCACTGTTACTTTTGACGTAGCAAGCGCAGTTAAAGAAATGAAAGCTGGCCGCGTTGAATTTAAAGTAGACAAAGCTGGTGTTCTTCACGCTCCTATCGGTAAAGTTTCCTTCGGTGCTGAAAAGCTCATGGACAACCTTAAAACCGTTCTGGAAAACGTGAACCGTCTTAAGCCATCATCCGCTAAAGGTGCTTACATGAAGGCTATGTCCCTCTCCAGCACTATGGGTCCTGGCTACAAAGTCGACACTTCCCTTATTCGCAAGTTCATTGAAGGTTAATTCCTTCAATTTAATATTTAGTATGGAGCGAAGCTTTCGTTTCGCTCCTGCTTTTTGGCTGAGGACTGGAATTCTGAGTCCAAGACAGTAGGCATCTATAAGTCCTACCGAGACAATTTGGCTTAGTTTTCCATTGGCAAATCCCCCTAGTCTAAGGAGACTGAACGTGAACAGGTCTGAAAAAGCCGTCATTATTGAACGCCTGAAAGAAAAAGCTGAAGGTGCTTCTATTGCGGTTGTGACTGACTTCAAGGGCTTGCCGGTGGAAGAGATGACCGTGCTGAGAAGTGACCTTCGTAAAGCAGATGGTGAATACCATGTTGTGAAGAACACTCTGGCTCGCATCGCAGTCACCGGTGGTGATCATGAAGTTCTCGCTGATACTTTCAAAGAGAACACAGCTATCGCCCTTGGTTTCGAAGATCCCGTTGCAGTTGCTAAGGCTGTCGTTGAGTTCGCTAAAAAGAGCAAACACCTCGTTGTTAAGCATGCTTCTCTCGAAGGCAAGCTTCTCACCGAAGCTCAGCTTGGTGAACTTGCAAAGCTCCCTGGCAAGCAGCAGTTGCTTGGCATGGCGCTTGGCACAATGAACGCCGTTCCAACAAACTTCGTTGGCCTTTTCGCCAACATTCTGCGCAACTTCCTCTACGCTTTGAACGCTATCAAAGAACAAAAAGAAGCTGCATAAGCAGAACGTGTATTAACTAAAAATATTAAGCCAAAATTATTTTAAGGAGACTACCATGTCCGTGACCAAAGAACAGGTTGTAGAATTTATCTCTAGCATGACCGTACTCGAACTTTCTGAATTCATCAAAGAACTCGAAGAAACTTTCGGCGTTTCCGCTGCAGCTCCAGTAGCAGCAGTAGCAGCAGCACCTGCAGAAGGTGGCGCAGCAGCTGAAGAAAAAACTGAGTTTGATGTTATCCTCAAAGCTGCTGGCGGCAACAAAATTGCTGTTATTAAAGCAGTACGCGCTCTTACTGGTCTTGGCCTCAAAGAAGCTAAAGAAGCTGTAGACGGCGCTCCTAAAGCTCTCAAAGAAGCTGTATCTAAAGAAGATGCTGAAGCTGCTAAGAAAGCTCTCGAAGAAGCAGGCGCAGAAGTAGAAGTTAAGTAATTCTACTTTTTACTGCTGAAGCGAATTCAGGCGCGGGCGGGAATTTATTCCCGTCCGCGTTTTATTAGCTCTGATGTACAGGGGTAGATCAAAAAAAAGCTTGCACAAAATCTAGTAGTGAACTAGATTACGCATTTGGTCGACTTGTCTTTGTTACGTAACGCTAATTAACAATTGGGCGACACGTTGCTGACCATATCCGAACGTTTACCAACCCGAATTTTTTCATTTGATACAGAACATGACCGAGCGGACATGTTCTGCTTTCTGCTGCTGAATTTGCGTGCTTCATGCAGCACCTACCCTCTGCCCACTCTTTCCGGACTCCTAAGTCCACCGGGCACCCCCTTTTCGCATGCGTACGTATCCGTTTCGGAGAAATTCCGCCGACTTTGGTTAAGCAAACGCGCCATTTTCCGATGCTTCTTAGCCGCAGTGGCATCATCTTTGGCAAACCGTCTCTTTTGAGGTGTAAATATGGGCCAACTTTATAAAAAATTTGGTAAAATCGAAGTAACGCTTCCTATCCCGCATCTTCTTAACTTGCAGGTAGATTCCTACAAGAAGTTTTTGCAGGAAGGGCGTACTGACCGACTGCCTGACGAAGGTCTTGAAGGTGTATTCCGTTCTGTCTTCCCTATTGAAGACTTTAACCGCACTGCAAGCCTTGAGTATGTTCGCTATGACATTAGTGAACCTAAATACGATCAAGCTGAATGCATTGCAAAAGGTCTTACCTACGAAGCTCCAATTCGCATTACCGTGCGTCTTGTTGTATATGATGTAGATGAAGAGACTGAAAACCGCACCATCCGCGATATTAAAGAACAGGATATCTACTTTGGTACTCTGCCTTTAATGACCGAGAAAGGTACTTTTATTGTTAACGGTACTGAACGAGTTATCGTTAACCAGTTGCAGCGTTCCCCTGGTATCATTTTTGAACATGATTCAGGCAAAACGCACTCTAGCCGTAAAGTGCTTTACAGCTGCCGCATTATCCCTATGCGTGGCTCCTGGCTCGACTTTGACTTCGATCATAAAGATATTTTGTACGTGCGAATTGACCGCCGCCGCAAAATGCCTGCTACTATTCTCTTTAAAGCAATGGGTATGTCCCGTGCCGAGATTCTCGATTGCTTCTATGAGAAAGAGTACTTCCGTTTAGAAGACGGTAAGCTCATGTGGGAAGTTCAAAAGGATATGTACCGCAAAGAAATTGCGTACGTAGACCTTGGCGACGGTGAAAAAGTATTCGCAAAGCAAGGCAAACCAATTACAAAACGTACTTGGCGTCTGCTTCTTGAAGCTGGTATCGAAGCAATCGAAGTTGCTCCGGATACCCTCAACGGACTTTTCCTTGCGGAAGATCTTATTGATGAAAACACTGGTGAAGTTCTTGCTGATGCAGCAGACGAACTTACAGAAGATATCGTAGAGCGCATCCGCGAAGCTGGCGTTACCCGCCTGCCTGTACTGCACACTCGCGGTGCTGACGTATCTTCCTCCATGCGTGACACTCTTCTTCTTGATAAAACAGAAGATTCTGAGTCCGCTCGTGTTGAAATCTACCGTCGTCTGCGTCCAAGTTCTCCTCCAACTCCGGAAATCGCAAACACATTCTTCGAAAACCTTTTCCGAAGCGGAGACTACTACGACTTATCTCCAGTAGGTCGTTACAAAATGAACCAGCGTCTCGATCTCGACCGCGAGAACGATATGCGTACGCTTTCTGACAACGATATTTTCACAGCAATTAAGATCCTGTGTAAATTGAAAGACTCTCACGGCCCAGCTGACGATATCGACCACCTCGGTAACCGTCGCGTACGTCCGGTAGGTGAACTGGTAGAAAACCAGTACCGCATCGGTCTTGTACGTATGGAACGTGCGATTAAAGAACGCATGAGCTTGCAGGAAGTTGCGACTCTTATGCCGCACGACCTCATCAACCCTAAACCGGTTGCTGCTGTGCTCAAAGAGTTCTTCGGTACTTCACAGCTCTCCCAGTTCATGGACCAGACCAACGCATTGTCTGAAGTAACACACAAGCGTCGTCTGTCTGCACTTGGACCTGGTGGTCTTACCCGTGAACGCGCAGGCTTTGAAGTTCGAGACGTACACACTTCTCACTACGGACGTATCTGCCCTATTGAGACTCCAGAGGGTCCAAACATTGGTCTGATCGTTTCCCTGACTACTTACTCCAAAGTGAACGATTTCGGTTTCATCGAAACTCCGTACCGCGTGGTAAAAGACGCCCGCGTTACTGACGAAATTATTTACATGGATGCTACCACCGAGCAGGGTCAGGTTGTTGCTCAGGCAAACGCAGAGCTGGACGAAGACGGTAACTTCGTAAGAGAATTTATCACTACTCGTTACCTCGGCGATGTTCTCATGTCCCCGCGTGAAGATGTTACACTTATGGACATCTCACCAAGCCAGATGGTTTCCATTTCTGCTGCGCTGATTCCGTTCCTCGAGCACGATGACGCGAACCGCGCGCTTATGGGTTCCAACATGCAACGTCAGGCAGTTCCACTGCTTCGTTGCCACAAGCCAATCGTTGGTACTGGCATGGAAGGCCCTGTAGCACAGGACTCCGGTGCATGTATCATTGCTGAAGGCGAAGGTATTGTTCGGTTTGCTGATGCTGACCGCATCGTTGTTTCTTACACCAACGGTCTCTACCCAGAGTCCGGCGGCGTTCGCAGCTACGACTTGCAGAAGCACCACAAATCCAACCAGAGTTCTTGCTTTGGTCAGAAACCAACCTGTCATCCAAACCAGCCTGTTGTACGTGGCACTATCCTCGCTGACGGCCCTGGTATTGAAGACGGTGAGCTTGCACTTGGTAAAAACCTCGTTGTAGCGTTTATGCCTTGGTGTGGTTACAACTTTGAGGACTCCATCCTCATCTCTGAACGCATGGTTAAAGAAGATGTCTTTACCTCCGTTCACATTGAAGAGTTTGAAGTTGTTGCTCGTGACACAAAGCTTGGACCTGAAGAAATCACTCGCGATATTCCGAACGTAAGCGAAGAAATGCTCCGCAACCTCGACGGCAGCGGTATTATTCGCATCGGTGCTAACGTATGTCCGGATGATATTCTTGTAGGTAAAATTACTCCTAAAGGTGAAACTCAGCTTTCTCCTGAAGAGAAACTCCTGCGCGCAATCTTCGGTGATAAAGCACGCGACGTTAAAAACACCTCCCTCAAAGTTCCTCCAGGAATCGAAGGTACTGTTATTGACGTAAAAGTGTTCAACCGTCGTTCCGGCGAAAAAGACGAGCGCACAAAAAATATTGAAGATTACGAACTTGCCAAGCTTGATCGTAAAGAACAGAGCCACATTTCCGCTCTTACTCAGTCCACTATGGTTAAAGTAGTGGAAGAGGCAGAAGGTAAACAGCTTGCTTACAACATTCCAGGTAAGCGCAAAGGTGAAGTTCTTGCAGAAGCAGGCCACGTAATCACAGCTGAAATTCTTAATGAAATTCCAGTTAAGAAGCTTTCAGGTCTGTTTAAGTCAAATGAAGTAAATGATGCCATTGAACATATTATTGAAGAATATGAGCAGCAGGTATCCTTTATTAAAAATATCTACGACACCAAGCGTGAAAAAGTGTCTGAAGGCGATGATCTGCCTCCAGGCGTACTCAAGATGGTTAAATGCTACATCGCCGTTAAGCGTAAGCTTAGCGTAGGTGACAAAATGGCTGGCCGTCACGGTAACAAAGGTGTTGTTTCCCAGATTCTGCCAATCGAGGACATGCCGTTCTTCGCAGATGGCTCTACTGTAGACATCGTACTTAACCCACTGGGCGTACCGTCTCGTATGAACATCGGTCAGATCATGGAAACTCACTTGGGCTGGGGTGCACTCAAGCTTGGCGAACAACTTGCAGCACTTCTTGAAACCGGCGAACACCTCAAAGACGTTCGTACCCGCGTTAAAGAAGTATACAAGTGTGACTCAATCAACCGCATGGTTGACGAAATGGATGACGAAGAATTCGTTAAAGCAGTTCGTCGACTCAGCACCGGTATTGTAACTAAAACTCCGGTATTTGATGGTGCACGCGAAGAAGAAATCTGGTCATGGATTGCTGATGCAGGCATGCCTGACGACGGTAAAAACGTGCTGTTCGACGGCCGTACCGGTGACCAGTTCCAGAACCGCGTAACTACAGGTGTTATGTACATTCTGAAGTTGCACCACTTGGTTGATGAAAAAATCCACGCCCGTTCAACTGGTCCTTACTCACTTGTTACGCAGCAGCCACTGGGCGGTAAAGCTCAGTTCGGTGGTCAGCGTCTTGGTGAGATGGAAGTATGGGCACTGGAAGCACACGGTGCAGCTTACATGTTGCAGGAATTCCTGACCGTTAAGTCTGATGACGTAACTGGTCGTGTAAAAATGTACGAGAAGATCGTAAAAGGTGACAACTTCCTCGAAGCTGGTATGCCTGAATCCTTCAACGTACTTATTAAGGAATTGATGTCCCTCGGTCTGGACGTCACCCTGCATCAGGAAGAGGAACAAAAAGGTCCACGCACCTTCCTTGCTGACTAAATAGAACGGGTTTGCCTTGCTACCCAAGGCAAACCCGATTTTAGGATACTGTTACAGTTCCCAAAACCCGCATGACAACCTTTATGGGTGGGGTAACAACTATGACTTTAGATGATCTTTTCTCTGCACGCAGCAATACAGCTCAAGCTGCAGATATTCACAACCTGAAGGCTATTCAGATCTCAATTGCGGCTCCGGAAGCAATTCGTGAATGGTCTTACGGTGAAGTTAAAAAGCCAGAAACAATTAACTACCGTACGTTCAAACCTGAACGCGACGGTCTTTTCTGTGCAAAGATCTTCGGCCCGGTAAAAGATTACGAGTGTAACTGCGGTAAGTACAAACGCATGAAGCACCGCGGCATCGTCTGCGAAAAGTGTGGCGTTGAAGTAATTGCTTCCAAAGTTCGTCGTGAACGTATGGGTCACATTGAGCTTGCAGCTCCTGTTGCACATATCTGGTTCCTGAAGACTCTGCCTTCCAAGATCGGTACATTGCTCGACATGACAATGTCTGACCTTGAAAAAGTATTGTACTTTGACTCTTTTGTTGTTCTTGATCCGGGTCAGACTTCCCTTGCCAAGAATCAGGTTATCTCCGAAGACCACTACTTCCAGGTAATCGATCACTACGGCGAAGACGCAATTGTAGTCGGCATGGGTGCAGAAGCTATCCGTGGTCTTATCGAAGAGCTCAATCTTGAGACTCTGCGTCATGAACTGCGTGAAGAGTCTCAGACAACCCGTTCTCAGACCAAAAAGAAAAAGCTTACAAAACGACTGAAGATTGTTGAGGCTTTCCTTGAGTCCAACAACCGTCCTGAATGGATGATTATGGAAGTTGTTCCGGTAATTCCACCAGAACTTCGTCCACTCGTTCCTCTGGATGGCGGACGTTTCGCAACTTCCGACCTCAATGACCTTTACCGTCGTGTTATTAACCGTAACAACCGCCTGAAGCGTTTGATGGAACTCGGTGCTCCTGAGATCATCATCCGTAACGAAAAACGTATGCTTCAGGAATCCGTTGACGCACTCTTCGACAACGGTCGCCGCGGTCGCGCAATTACCGGTACTAACGGTCGCCCTCTCAAATCCTTGTCAGACATGATTAAAGGTAAGCAGGGTCGTTTCCGTCAGAACCTTCTTGGTAAACGTGTTGACTACTCCGGTCGTTCCGTAATTGTTGTAGGTCCAAACCTTAAATTGCACCAGTGCGGTCTTCCTAAGAAGATGGCTCTTGAGCTGTTCAAGCCGTTTATCTACTCCAAACTCGAAGAAAGAAACCTCGCCTCTACAATTAAGAGCGCGAAGAAAATGGTTGAGCGTGAAGAACTGGTCGTTTGGGATATCCTCGAAGAGGTTGTTCGCGAATACCCAATTCTGCTTAACCGTGCGCCGACACTTCACCGTCTTGGTATTCAGGCATTTGAGCCTACCCTCGTTGAAGGTAAAGCTATTCGCCTGCACCCGCTCGTTTGTTCTGCGTACAACGCTGACTTCGATGGTGACCAGATGGCTGTACACGTACCTCTTTCTGTGGAAGCACAGATTGAAGCACGCGTACTCATGATGTCTACAAACAACATTCTTTCACCAGCTAACGGTTCTCCTGTTATCGTTCCTTCTCAGGATATCGTTCTCGGTCTGTACTACATGACTGTTGAACGTTCCTTTGAGAAAGGCGAAGGCATGGAATTCTGCGGACGCTGGGAAGTTATTACAGCATATGACCACGGTCAGATTTCTCTGCACGCACGTATCAAGGTTCGCCTCGATAGCGGTCGCATTGTAGAAACCACACCGGGTCGCGTTATCGTTTCTCAGATTCTGCCGGAAGGCATGAGCTTTGACCGTGCTAACGAAGTTATGACCAAGAAAAACATTGGTAAACTTGTAAGTTCTGCATACCGCGAATGCGGCATCAAAGCTTCTGTTCTTCTTTGTGACCGTCTCAAAAACTTAGGTTACGAGTACGGTACCCGCGCTGGTGTTACCATTGCGGTTAAAGACCTTGAGATTCCAGACAGCAAAAAAGGCATTCTGGAAAAATCTCAGGCAGAAGTTGACGAAATTGAACGCCAGTACCGCGAAGGTATTATTACCCGCACAGAGAAATACAACAAAATCGTTGATGTTTGGACAAAGACTACTCAGGACGTGTCCAACGAAATGATGAAACACATCTCCCGTGATATCATCAAAGACGAGAAGACTGGTAAAGAAGAGTCCAACCTCTCCTTTAACTCCATCTTCATGATGTCCAACTCCGGTGCTCGTGGTAACCAGGATCAGATGCGTCAGCTCGCTGGTATGCGTGGTCTGATGGCGAAACCATCCGGTGAAATTATTGAAACACCAATTACATCTTCATTCCGTGAAGGTCTTTCCGTGCTTCAGTACTTCACCTCTACTCACGGTGCTCGTAAAGGTCTTGCGGATACCGCGCTTAAAACCGCGAACTCCGGTTACCTTACCCGTCGTCTTGTTGACGTTGTACAGGATGTTATCATTGGCGAGCACGATTGTGGCACTGTTGACGGTCTTGAACTCGGTCACCTCGTTGTTGGTGGTGAGATCAAAATGCGTCTGTCAGAACGCGCAATTGGTCGTGTAGTTCTCTATCCGGTTCTTGATCCGGTTACTAAAGAAGAAGTTATTCCGGCTAACGGTCTCATCAACGAAGAGCGTGCACAGCTCCTTGATGACCGTGGTATTAACTCTATCACCATCCGCTCTGCTCTCACCTGTTCTTCCGAACATGGTATTTGTGCATTATGTTACGGTCGTGACCTTGCTCGCGGTCGTCTCGTTAACTGCGGTGAAACTGTCGGTATTATTGCTGCGCAGTCTATTGGTGAGCCGGGTACTCAGCTTACAATGCGTACCTTCCACATCGGTGGTACTGCATCCACTCAGATTGAGAAATCCAGCATCGAAGCTCAGCACACAGGTCGCATTGTTACCTCACGTGTTAAAGCTGTTACCAACAAAGAGGGTCACCACCTCGTGCTTGGTAAATCCGGTCAGGTTTCCATTGTTGACGAACAGGGTCGTGAGCGCGAAAAATACATTCTGCCTAACGGCTCCCGCTTGAATGTTACTGACGGTCAGGAAATCACCAAAGGTGATGTTATTGCCGATTGGGACCCATTCAACGAACCATTCGTTTCTGAGGTTCCTGGTACTGTTAAGTTCACCGATATTATCGATGGCAAAACATTCCAGGAAACAACTGACCTCGCTACTCAGATGGCTACCCGTACCATTATTGAGTACCGTACAACCAACTTGAAACCGTCCATCTCTATTTGTGATGAAAACGGTGAGCCTAAATTCCGTGGCGATACTTCCATCCCTGCGGTTTACCAGCTTCCAGTTGGCGCGATTATCATGATTCAGGATGGACAGCAGCTTGAAGCGGGTGATGTTATCGCTCGTAAGCCGCGTGAAACATCCAAGACCAAGGATATCGTAGGTGGTCTTCCACGAGTTGCGGAACTCTTCGAGGTTCGCAAACCTAAAGACCTTGCAGTTGTTACAGAAATCGACGGTATCGTATCCTACGCAGGTGAAACCAAAGGTAAGCGTAAGCTTATGGTAACTCCTGAAGTTGGCGAAGCGAAAGAATACCTCGTACCAAAAGGTAAGCACATCACTGTTACCGAAGGTGACTTTGTTGAAGCAGGCGAACAGCTTACTGAAGGTCAGCCGGAACTTCACGATATTCTCCGCATTAAGGGCGAGAAATTCCTCGCTAACTACTTATGTGAAGAAATTCAGGAAGTGTACCGATTCCAGGGCGTAGGTATTGACGATAAGCACATTGAAATTATCGTCCGCCAGATGCTCAGAAAAGTATCTGTACTCGATCCGGGTGAAACCAGCTTCCTCGTTGGCGAACAGGTCGATAAACAGGAATTCCGCGACGAGAACAAAAAAGCAGTTGCTGAAGGACGCACACCTGCGAATGCCGAACCTCTGGTTCTTGGTATTACTCAGGCTTCCCTCACAACTTCTTCCTTCATCTCTGCGGCATCCTTCCAGGAAACCACTAAGGTTCTTACCGAAGCATCCTTGCGCGGCAAACGCGACAGACTGCGCGGTCTTAAAGAGAACGTTATTGTGGGTCGCCTCATTCCGGCTGGTTCCGGTTACCGCGACTTCGTTTCTGCGAACATTGATGTTCCTCAGCAGGAAGAACGCGCTGACAAGTTCCTCGATGAGCTGGACGAGCCAGTATATACTGCTGGCGCATAAGCGTTTATATGCATTCAAAGCCCCCGCATCGTTTGATGCGGGGGCTTTTTTATTGATAACATTTTTTGCCATTTGACTCTGACACCAAGTCATGGTTTTCTAATAGTTCATTTCCCTTTTTCTGAACTACAGGAGTCTTTCATGGCTGAAAAAATAACCCGCACAATCACACGGGCAGAACTACCTGACTTTTTACGAAACCTTGCTGACGCTTGTGAAACAGAACCTGTTGAAGGTATTCCCAATTGTACGAATGCCAAAAAGATTCGTTTATCGGTTAAAGATGAATACGGTCAGCTTACTGTTAAGCTAAAAATAAATGCAAGCATTGATGAGTGTGATCGATGCGAAGAATGCGAATGCGGTGGAACCCGACCAGATGGCTTGCCACGTTACAAACGCCTTAAAAAGCGCATGGGCACAAGCTTTAAAGTCATTTTCAAAGCGCTCCACCAACACGCAACTCCTCCAGAAGAAGCCGTTCGCGACTTTATTGCAGACTCCCGCCTCATGACCAAATACCCCGGCAAGGGTGACCCCCTTTATGCAGAATATGACAAACTTACTGATGCACTTGAACAAGCATGGCAGGCGAACGATATGCAAAAATTCCACGAAACTGTAGATGCCATGAACCACATGAAAACCGAGTGCCATCACAAATATAAATAAGTGATGAACGTAAGGGGAAGGCATGATGAAGTTCACAGCCGAGCATGAAAAAAACAACGCCAACCTGTTAGAAAAACTTCGTAATTATTCCGAAGAGATTACAGAAAACGATCATACTATTTTCCTGAAAATAATCTCAACCAAACTGGATAAATGGCAAATTAACCAGATAATTACTCCTGCCGAAATCTTTCCGAGGCAAAAATACGTACTTGCAACTCACTGGCATCCTGAATTTGTTCCTATGGAACTTAATCGGGAACGCATAGAAAAAATGTTCCCCAATCGAAAAGATGAACTCATCATTCCAACGCAGCATAATGAGTTTATGACCTACGGTTCCTATACAGGTGCGGAGGTCGATTGCTACGCCAGCGGTTTTCATGAAAAAGTACAGCTACTCATCCATTTTGAATCTGGAAAGCTGAAAGATAAAGATACAATGCTGCGCTCGATGCTTGCCCATACCAGAAAGTACAGGGCGAGCCAGCTGTTCGATTTTACGAATTCTTTTACCAAGCCTGTTGAAGAACGCATGCACGCTGCTTCTAAAAAAACTGGTATTGAGCCTGTCGCGGTAAAATTCGCCTGCACGGTTGTTAAAAAGATTGAGTGGTTACTGGATGAATACTGGGATAAAGTCCCTGATTTTTCCCTTCGTAATAAATTGGTACGAAACTATTTTGACGCACTACGCCCTGAATTCGGGCATCAGTTCATCGACAGAGTCCAGACCTTTGTCAACGAAGTCAAAAAAATCGTTAAGCGCAACTTTCCACTGGAATATTTTTACAGAGCATCAGAAGTAATTGAAGAAGTACGAGGCATTGGCGGCGGGATTGTTATCCCCCATCCAGAGCAATTCTGGCCAATTTTGCTGGGCAGATATGATGTGGATGGGTATGAGGTTTGGAACCCGCAATCAAACAGATATACAGAATTTTTAATTGATGTGGTCAACGAACATAACAAGCACCGCAGAAGCTCCAGTAAAGAATTACTCATACTCATGGGTGATGATTGCCACCAAGGAGAAAAAACACGCAGAAAAGATGAGCAGGATCCAGAAAAAACCGAACGCGAGATAGGGTTGCAACCAGCATGGGATGCCTTGAATATTCAGAAAAAACTCATTCGTGGTGGAGTAACCCGTGCAAGCGTTATTGACGAATATCGATGCCGCCTCTCCGGTTAAGCACTTAGTCATACAGTTTTACAGGACACATGAATGGCTGAACATAAATTTGCATACGAGTCGCTGCAAGACACATCTTCAATTGTAGAATTATTGGAATCCATTACAGATGGAATTAAAAAAGGCGCTATTACGCTTGCCTCCAACGAAGACTCAATAACCCTTACTCCGTCAGGACTATTAAATTTCACTATTAAAGCCAGACAAAAAAGCGGTGAAAGCAAGCTTGAATTACGCATACGCTGGAAAAAACAAATGGCAGAAGGGTATCAAAAAGATTCGCCGCTCGTTATAGGAAGCAAGTAGCCATGCTCATGTTCCAAGCTCTGCATGAAAATTTTACTTTCCTCTTGCTAGAAGTGCAAACGCAAGTGCAAGCAACACAGGAGTTTTTGCTACGCCCTACCCGCGTGCTTAAACAGCAGATTGCACTTCGCTGTGACAGAACAGCAAACATGCACACTGCTGTGGAAACAAAATGTTACTCAGAACTGCATTCAGCCCAATCTCTGCCGCAGGGGCAGGTAAATCGAATTCGCGCTCTGCAAAACATGGCAGCCCACCTTCATATGATTTCTGAATTTTGCGTGAATATTACCCGACAAATGCGCTACCTGACCACCGAAAGCAAGCTTACCCCTGAAGACTTTCTCCCATTTTTTTCTGACATAATCGAAGCACTAGCTCTCATACAACCTGCGCTCGATAATGGAGACTTGTCAAAAGCGCTCCTAATTTGCCGCGCCGAAAATTCTCTTGATGAAAAGTATCAGGAAGTCTTTTCGGATGTTGTAAACAAAATTGATGCAGGACAAGGTGCATCCGGTCACATCACAGTCATTTTTATCTACCGCTACCTTGAGCGCATTGGTGATTCGCTTCAACGCATTGGCGAAGCACTCATTTTTATTACTGTCGGGAGCACGTTTAAAGTATCACAGTTCAATTCTCTGCAAGAGACTCTCTCACAATCCGGCTTTACAGGCTCTATGCACGATATCGATTACAAAGCTATTCTCGGCAGCCGTTCCGGTTGTAACATTGGCGTTGTAGAAACAGTTTCACCTTTTCACGAATCATCCCGGCAGGGTTCCATATATAAAGAAGGTTCGTTAGAAAAAATCAAACAAGAAAAAGAAAACATAGAGCGGTGGAACACTATTTTTCCTTCACTTGTCCCTAATATTTATGGCTATCACGAAGGCTCGGATAATGCCGCGCTGTTAGTCGAACTACTGCAAGGCTGCACATTTGATGAAGTGATTCTTCAAGGAGACACGGCTATTGTTGAAAACGCACTTTCGGTACTCAAAACAACTGTACATACAGTTTGGACAACGACAAAAAAATCTCAAAAAGTGCCAACAAACTATATTCAGCAGCTCGCAAATCGCCTTCCACCGATATTGCAAGTTCACCCAACTTCTGTGCGAGACGCACTTTCTGTAGGTGAATTCACAACGTTTTCTACTGAAGAATTATTAGAGCAGTGTTCGATGCTGGAAAAAAATCTTGCTGCACCATTTTCCGTGCTCATTCATGGCGACTTCAACATGAATAACATTGTATATAACAGCCAACTTCAGACCATACGGTTCATTGATTTGTACCGTTCTAAAAATTTTGATTATGTACAGGATGCATCTGTATTTTTAGTTTCCATTTTTCGACTGCCTGTATTTAATCCCCGCCTACGCGACAGGCTCAACCACGTTACGGAAGATTTCTACCACTTTGCCAGTAAGTTTGCCGTAGCGAGCAACGACACTACCTTTCAAGCTCGTATTGCATTTGCCCTCGCCCGCTCGTTTTACACATCCACTCGTTTTGAATTGAATAGAAGCTTTGCCAAACGCATGTACCTACGTGCGCACTTTCTTATGGAAAAAATCCTTCACCATAACGAGGCATGGGAACAATTCAGTCTTCCAGAAGACATTTTATTCTATTAACAGCGAGAAGAGGTCACATGAAAATAGGTATTGTGGGAACTCCAGACGGATGGTCTTCTGAAATGCTGGCTGACACTGTTGCGGACAGCACCGGATATCGCCTGCTTATTGATATGAAAGAGGTTCGTCTTGATATGCAGAACAGGGCATGCTGGTTTAAGGGAACAAACCTGATGACGCTTGATGCTCTTATCGTGAAAAAAGTCGGTGCATGGTATTCGCCTGATCTGCTGGATAGACTCGAGATACTCAGATTTGTACATGAAAACGGCGTACCTGTTTTCTCCAATCCATCCCGAATCATATCTGTGCTAAACAGACTCTCCTGCACGACTACTCTGCATCTTGCAGGAATTCCCATGCCCCCGACCACGATTACGGAAAATATAGATGAAGCACTCAATGCTGTTGCGGAATACAAAACGGCAGTATTCAAACCGCTCTATTCATCAAAAGGTCGCGGTATGATAGTAGTTTCCCATTCTGATGATGCCCGCAGCATTATTACAGAATACGCAAACAAATACCGTATGATGTACATTCAGAAAGCTATCGACCTTGAAGAAGATAAAGATTTAGGTGTAGTCTTTATCCAAGGCAAATATCTCACAACATATGCACGCTGCAAAAACGGGTCATGGAATACCACCACAGCTTCCGGCGGATACTATGCAAGCCACACTCCCTCCATGGAAGTTATTGAGCTAGCACGCAAGGCGCAACATCCGTTCAAACTGGACTTCACATGTGTTGATGTTGCCATTACTCCAGAAGGTCCTGTTGTCTTTGAAGTCTCTGCGTTCGGTGGATTTAAAGGAATCCTCGAAGCTCGCGGGATTAATGCCGCTCAGCTCTACGTTGATGCCGTTATGAAGGAGCTTTCATAATGCCCGATTATACAGATTTTTCCTCCGTTTTAGATTCAGTACACAATACGTATCCCGCAACCCAACAATTGCAACTTACTTTTAATAACTTCGTTGTTACTATCTTTATTAACAGCAAACCACTTGCAGCAAGACTTGGGCACTACTTCTCTGAATTTGTTTTAAAACGTCCGCAACCGCATGCGGATACTATTATTACTGTGCACGATGCCCCAGAATTCACCTTGCCATATAATTATACGCAAGCACCGCCAACAGCAACTCAACGAAAAATCAAGCATGAATATGTCGACCTTCCCGAAGGGCGCGTGGTTCACCACCTGCGTACAGGCATGCACTACCTTATTGGCAGCCAACAGAACTGTATCATCGGTCCCTGTTTGCAATATAAAAATCAGGTTGTGAACTTCATCAACAGCCGTTTTATCAGTAATAGAATAGATAACGGCTACCTTTTAGGACATGCTGCCGGTGTAACCGCAAATGGTCGAGGCATGGTTATAGCTGGCAGCTCCGGTGCGGGAAAATCTACCCTTGCTCTGCATATGCTCACCAACGGTGCTGATTTTGTCAGCAACGACAGAGTGCTACTGCACCACAACGGCAGTAATCCTTTTTACGGAACTGCTCAACAGCCAAGAATCAATCCAGGAACAGCATTTAATAATCCAAGTCTCAAAGGTATATTGTCGCCAGAATACTGCAAACAGCTTGAACACATGGATTCGGAAACACTATGGAAACTGGAACATAAATATGATGCATTGATTCCAGAATGGTATGGCAAGCATAGATTCATACCCCATGCACCATTAAGCGGGGTTGCAATTATCGATTGGAATCACAACACGCAGCCCATGGTATTTGAAGAATTTACAGCGGAGGAAGCAACAGAGTATCTTATTCATATAATGAAAAAAAACGATGCATTGCATGTGCCGAAGAATAAAGACTATACAGAGCCTGCAATCACCGATTATATACAGGCGCTCGACGACACACCAGTGTTCATTATACGTGGCGGTGTCGATTTTCCTAAAGCAACCAATACACTTTTAACCTTCCTGCATACAGGATCAACAGGTGCGTAGCCAGTAATGCCGACCATAGTAATAACCCGCAGGGTTTCAGTACCCGACCCACAAAAAATAGAGCGGTACCGTACTGCACCACAAAATGGTCCACGCATTCTTTTCTTTAGCGGCGGAACAGCACTACAGAATGTATCACGGGATATCATCAAGTATACACACAACTCTATACACCTGATTACTCCCTTTGATTCGGGGGGAAGCTCCGCTGTTCTGCGTAATGAATTTTCCATGCCTGCGGTGGGAGACATTCGAAACCGTTTAATGTCTCTTGCGGATGATTCCGTGCTCGGCAATCCAGAAATTTACGATTTCTTTACGCACCGTCTTGATAAAACAGCCACACAACAAGAATTGCGGAATGAGCTTAAAGAATTATCGGAAGGTCACCATCCGCTTATTCTTGCCGTGCCGTACCCTATGCGCAAGTTGATTCAATCCAGCATGATTTCGATCAAAAATCATATCTCAGATTCATTTGATTTGCGCGGCGCAAGTCTTGGAAACCTTGTGCTTACAGCTGGGTATCTTGATAACGGACGCCAGCTAGCACCTGTCATTTACCTTTTTTCTAAGTTGGCAGAAGTCCGTGGCATCGTACGCCCTATTGCCAATGCCACAGCTCAGCTTGCAGTATCTCTTGCTGACAACCGGACTGTCATCGGGCAGCACCTTATTACAGGTAAAGAAACAGCCCCACTCTCAACAAAAATTAAAAATATCTGGCTTGCAGAATCACAGGAATCCCCAAAACATGTTTCGCTTTCTATCTCAAGCCGCACCAGTGCGCTCATTAATGAAGCTGAACTAATCTGCTATCCGATGGGGAGTTTTTACTCCAGCGTTATTGCCAACCTGCTACCACAAGGTGTGGGAACAAGCATAGCTCAGACCAAGTGTCCTAAAGTATTTATTCCTAACACAGGAACTGACGTGGAACTTGTAGGACATACACTTTCTGAACAGATCGAAACCCTTCTTTTCCATCTAAAAAAAGACAACGCATCTACCATTACCACAAATGATGTGCTGAATCTTATCGTGCTTGATTCTGATTCAACGCGGTATAATGGCTCAATCAACAATGATATGCTCTCGCGTGAGGGAATTAGTGTGGTATCGTATGATTTGATTACAAACCAAAGCTCACCATATATTGATGCCGCAGTGCTAAACCGGATTCTCTTATCTCTTTGCTAGCACTGCCAGCATGAGGAGAGAATATGGAAAAAAAGAAAATCCACATTTCCGGCACAATGCCTTGTACGCTTGCAGTATCGCATCTTGACTGTTTTTTAGACGGACTGAAAAGCGGAGCTGTTGTTGTCGAAGAAGGTGACAAAAAAATAGTCCTGAATCCCCACTCAGAAGTTGATCTGGATATTGAAGCCCGCACTAAAAAAGATATGCAGCGTCTTGTTATTACCATGGAGTGGTGCACATCTGAAACATGCTCCCGTAAACATGACAAGCACAGACAGAAACATTCCCACGGCGACGATACGCACGAACATCATCACGAAGAACTCAGCGGTTCATACGCACACCATGAAGAACGTCCGCACCAGCATGACGAGCATGGATTCCATTCCCACCACCATTGTCACGGCAAAGATGAACATCAATTATGTCATACCCATGAACATGCTGATGGGCATCATGATTTGCATCAACAAACAGGATGCTGCGAAGATATAGAGCACGAACCGCACAAAGGATGCTGCTCAAAACACAACTTCGGCTCAGTGTATCCTTACGGGCACGAAGCACACGAGCATGGATACAAAGGCTGCTGTGAAGGCATAAAACATACACCGCACGAAGGTTGCTGCGCAGAACACGATTACGGAAACGGGCACGGGAAAGGCAAAGCCAAGGGTGGTGGCAAATCCGGAAAAAAGTACTAGCCGGAGAATCCGGCATTTCCCAAAACGAGTTGCGTATTCTTCAGGGTAACGGATACAAAATATGGCACAAGGGACGCTCTACGTTCTTCGATCATAAGCATCCACCGCATTATGCGCCCCATAAAATGTTCCATGGAGTGCAGACCCACCACAAACCACACGGTAAAGGTGAAAACTACCATCGTAAAGATCACACAAGTGTTGCACCGCAACCTCGTGATAAAAAATAATAAGAAAAGGCTCCTTCAAATGAAGGAGCCTTTTTGAGTACACATGCGAAGCACCAACGCTCCGCATCAAGCATTGTAAAAACTATAAGTAGCTGGCTACGACAATAACAATACCGCAGACAAAGCTGGCAACAAGCGCAGGCTTACCACCAAATGCACGGAATGCTTTATTCTGACCTGCTGCACGCATTTTCCAAGCCATTGCGCATGGAATAAAGATTGCGATGATAGTAAATGCTGCACCAGCATGACCAAGCGCCGCGATAAAACCGTTTGGCGCAAGTAACGCAGCTGCAAGCGGTGGTACAAAAACAATCGCGGTAGTTCCTGCACGACCTGCTTTATCATTTTTGCGGCGGAATGTTTCGGCAACAAGGTCGAACAACGCAAACGCTACACCAATGAAGGAGGTGATAAGTGCAAGAGAAGCAAACAAAGAAAGAATGGTGATAACCCATGAAGAACCGCCGCTCATCTGTGCAAGCAGAACATCTACGTTATCCATTGTTACCAGCTGAGCTGGAGTTGCACTGCCGAGTACCAACGTCAACCATGCAAAGTAACAGATAAAAGGAATTGTACTACCGATGGTTAAGATGCGAATCAGCGTCTTTTTATCATCACCTACGTAGTTCACAATACTTGGGATACATGGATGGTAGCCAAATGAAGTAAACAATACAGGCAAAGAAAGCACCAGAGCTTTAACCTTTGCTTCACCGAGGGTGAGGTTATCCGGTGTAAGCTGACCGCCAAGAGTTACAAAGCTGACAACCATACCTACCAGCATTGCAATAAAGAGATACTTGTTTGCAGTAACAACTAATTCAGTACCGGAGAATAACAGCAGCGCACTGATGCAACCGAACAGTAATGTACCCATCTGTGCGTTCAAACCGGTGTTACTGGCAATAATACCACCCATTCCGGTAAGGTATGCAACGAGCAAACAGTAGAACAAAAAGAATACGCTGCCTGTTCCAAGAAGCTGACCGTACTTTCCTAACACCTTGCGGGTCATAAAGTTTACGTTCACACCTTTGCCAAACTCGAGGTTAATCTCAAGAAAGAGCAAACCAGCGTAGATAGCGATGAACCACATAAAGAGGATTGCCAGACTACCTGCCACAAACCCCAGACTTCCGATAGCCATTGGAAGCCCAAGCATTCCAGCCCCGATCGACGTGCCAGCAACAATACTGATTGCACCAAGTTCTTTTGAAAACATACATATTCCTTTCTTATATTACCCACAGAGCCACAACGCAGCATCTGTGAACAGCAGGCAATACATGATACTATAATTTTTTATGTTGTCTTTTGTACGTTGCATGCAACGCCTGCATACAAGATAAATTTTTGACAATTTTGTACACAAAATGACTGTATCAGCAAAGCTATTTCGTGAAGAACACAAGTCCTACACATGGTAATTACGTAAATCAAGTGCATTTCGTTATAGGTGAAGTTAACATTTTTGTTATTATGCATTGTGTTATACAGTAATTAACCACTTCTTCTCAATACAATACAATCTGTTACAACCATCTACAGAACCTTGCAGTGTGCACTATAAAAAAAAGATCGAACATTCAATTCATTGAATTTATTTCTCTTTTTTTTATGAGTATTTAGGTATGAAAAAATCTACTCCTCCCCTACAGGGAAAAGTAGATTCTGTCATACAGCAAACACACTCCCCGTTACGTAACAACAATTCAGAAGAAAAAAGCCAGCAATTCCTGCACTGATTGCCATTACCTCTGCTTGGAGGCAGCTCAAAAGCAACCACATGACTCTAAATACTTTCCTGCACGCCTCGCATCTTTCCATTACTCAAGCGTTTCCATGTAGAGCCTCATACGCCAGTCTATCTACTCACCGACGTCATACCTCTCTCTGAGTACCTTCTGCCAAAAGTTCGGAAAGGCTTTGTAGCCAGAATAGCAGCCTCCCTCCGCACGTTCATCCATCGCACACAGTGAGACAATTCATTATAATAAATATAAAAATACAACGCATAATAAAAAGAACAACAGGTCTTTGCTATACCATTTTTTCTTTGTCTATGAATGCACTACAGAAGAAATAAAAGAGAGTACGATTGTTAGTTACCATAATCACAATAACTATTTATACAATTCACAAGAAAAACTCCTTACACAGATTATTTTTTACATATTTATATATGCCATAATATTTTCTACTCACATCTCATCTCTAGTTTTAAATGTGAGTGGATGGGGCATAAAACAGCATTTTTTTCTTATTATATTTTGAGCAACTAACTATTTTTAACACTTAATAAACAGCCACTAACACATATAACTATTTAATATGTATGACTGTTAACACCCACACCACCCTCCTGAGCATGCACACAGTCAGCCATTCACTACCCTTGGCTTTCTTGAAGTTTTCACATAAAGTCACGATCATTTATAAACACAATACTGCGACACGATATGCACAATAAACTCCTTTGTATTACATGCTCTGAGAATCACGTTTCGATTTGCCATTTTTCCGGCAAACAAAGTGCACCTGTTCTCGAAGATTATATATCGTTTCAGCCAACACTGCCGCTTACAGCACAATCGTTAGCAACAGAAATTGCTGATGTTATTACGCGTAACGAGTTGCAGGCGGAAACGTACCACATTGCACTAAGCTCACACTTTGCGATTTTACGAAGCTGGACATTCCCGTTCTCGTCAGAATCCAAAATAAAACAAGCGCTTGCTTTTGAATTGGATCAGGAATTGCCGTTCCCTCAGGAAGACGCAATTACTGACATCCAGATTGGTTCTAAAACTGCCACTGGACGCAATGTTATATCTGCGACAATCCAGAAGAATTTTCTTGAAGATTTCCTCGCAGAACTTCAAGCCAACGGCATAGACCCCGCACGCGTTGACTTAGATGCTTTTGCACTTACTAACGCTATTTCACATATCGAATTAAAAGCCCCAACGCTGTTGCTCGATATTGATGCAAAACGCTGTTTGCTAACATTTCTTAATGAAGGTCAGCTTGCTTCAGTTTCTCAGGTTCCGCATGGCATCTCTTCGATCAAACGACAGATGATGCGTAAGCTCAACCTGACTGAAGATGATTTCGAACGCCAACTGCTCTTTACTAATGTTGCGCAGCCTGCTGCGGGAACATCTGACAATGCAACGTTCCATCATGGGCTTAGTGAAAGCCTCAAGCGGCTGGCAAAATCTATTCTTTTAGGAATAAATACCAGCACCGCGACAGCTGAAACCATCTTGCTGACAGGTGAAATTTCAAAAATACAAGGTGTAGATCAGATTTTCTCCGAAATTCTTGATCGCTCCGTGACCTCGCTGCACAAATTCAGCGGCGCTCCTGTCATCAAAAATCTCGAAGATAAAAACGATTGGATTGAATGCTTACAGGCGTACGGTCTTATGCCTTCTTCCAAAGTTAATCTTAATATGAGCACACAGGGTGTAAACTTCCGAAAAGAAGAATTCGCCTTCCATAAAAAGCTCGACCCCGTAACCAGCATTGCAACGTATCTGACAACTATTGCAATAATCATCATGCTTGCATGGACAGGCTCACTGTATGCCGAGGGGCAGCAGAAAGAAAAAGAAGTCAAAATGCTTTCTTCTAACATTAAGAAGGCATTCCGTACCGCTTTGCCGGATGTCCGCGGTAATTTCGGTACTATTCAGTTCACCAGCATCTTGCAGAGCAGATTGCAGCAACTGAAAGGTGAAGCTTCTTCCAGCGACCAGAAACAAGCTGGTGTTATTGAGCTTATCCATGCACTGAGTAAGCATACGCCGGAAGGGCTGGACATATCCCTTGAAGATATCTCCATTGACGAAAAGCGCATCGGACTTCGCGGCAATACTGACAGTTTGAATACACTAGAAAAATTCCGTGCCGGACTTTCTCAAAGTCCTTTGCTGAAAGACATTGAAATTCGTGGTGCTAACAGCCAGAAAAAACAGCGGGTACGTTTTGAACTCAGCATCATGAGGGCTGGTTAATATGGGACAAAATCGACGCACTATAACTCTTGCCATCTGCGGCGCTCTTTTGCTTGGCACACTTCAATTTATTGCTTTGCCAGCAATGGATTTCAAAAACGACATGGCTGTGCAAGTAAAGCGCAACTACAAAGCGTTGGGCAAATTGCAGGTTCTCACCCAAGAATACTCGCAATTACAGGCGAAGCGCAAAGCGCTTACATCCGGAGCCAACGCCAATAAAGGAACGCTCTTTGCGATTGTTGAAAAAGTTACTCGCGAACAACAGATTAACGAATTAATCGAATCTGTCAGACCGCAGCGTCAAGAGCTGGAAAACAACCTTGTAGAAGAAAAAGTACAAGTACGTTTTGATAACCTGTACCAGCAGGATCTTATGCGCTTTCTTTACACCGTTGAAAAAAGCCTTCAGGGCATCACTGTTCAGAATATTGAAATTAGACGCACAAAAGATGAACTTCTTAGAGCGGATATTTCTCTTATTATGACAACCTCAAAGCAGATGTAGGACTCTATGGAAACTCCGACCCAAAGGACAGTACCTGCGAACCCGTTCGGTGAGCAATTTCGCACATTCCATTTTTACCCGTCAGAAAGCCATAAGCAAGTTGTCCACCGCATCACACGCGGACTGGAAGGAAACTGCGGTCTTATTCTGCTCACGGGTGAAATAGGCATTGGGAAAACGTCTGTTTGCCGTCACCTTATGCAATCCTTCGGGGAATCCTATGTCTTTGCAGAAAGCGGTAACCCGTTTTTAAAACCAGCGGAGCAGTTGTATCATTTCTGCAAGCAATTCGGTGTTGATACAACTGGGCGCAACTCCATACATGACCTGACAGAAGCGCTGCACGTATTCTTCATTGAACAGGCAGAAGCAGGAACTAAACCTGTTATCATTATGGATGAAAGCCACCTTCTGGCTACAGAACATTTTTCTTTGTTGCTTGTGCTGTACAACATGCGCCAAGGCTCCATGCCACTGGTGCAGATCATACTTATTGGTCAAGTTGAGATCATGGACAGACTTCGCGAACCGGGCTTTGAAGCGCTTAACCAGCGAATCGGTGTCCGCTGTGAACTTTCCCCTCTCAATGTACAAGAAACAATGAACTACATCCGGTTCAAACTGGAACACGCGGAATTTCCAAACCAGAATGTTTTTGAGCAAAAAACGCTCAAGAAAATCTGGCAGGTAACTGGTGGTCTACCACGCCTGATTAACCACGCATGTTCACATGCTCTTGACCAAATTTCTTTTACAGGTGCACAGACTGTTTCTGAAAAGCTCATCGATGAAGTTTCTTCAGACCCGATGTATCAAGACCTGTTTACAATCCGTACCAAAAAAGACACGCAAAAATACCGCGTTGCTGCTGGTGTTGTAACAGTTCTTTTCCTTGGTGTTCTTGCTGCAAGCCAACTTTCACTCTTCTCTGATACGAAGAATATGCTTACGGAAAACACCGACGCTATAGTGGCAACACATCAGGAGACACCACCTGCCATTGTTCAACAACAAGTCCAGCAGCAAGCAGCAAAGCCTCAACCAGCTATCGCTCAAGTTGCACCTGTTAATACACCTAGTTCAACTCCGCCCACTTCCAATCTATCTGGGGCAGGCGCACCAGCGCAATCTACACCGATTCAGCAGGTAGCTCAGGTGGAACAACAAGACAATGTACAGCTTAAATCAGTTCGTGTAACGCGCCCTGCTGTGAAGAAAACCGCACAGAAAGCGCAAGTAACACCGATTAATGTTACACCTGTCCAAAACAAACCTGTTCAGGTTGAACCTGTAAAAACAGCCCCTGTTCAAGTTGCCACTGCGCCACAACCTCAGCAGCAACGCCAGCAAGCAGCTGCTCAGCCTAAACCGCAAGTAGCACAGCCTGCAAGCACTCCTGTGCAAAGTGAATCAATTCAGCAAACACAACAGGTCGCTCCACAAAATTCACCTGTCCAGCAACCTGTACACCATGTTGTGGCATCAACTGAACCAACAAAGCCAGTTGCGCCAACTGTTAGCCAAGCACCTGAACCTCCTGTTACCCAAGTACCGGTACAGCCAGTTCAGCAAGCTGTAGCAGCTGCACCTACGACTTCGCTTCAAAGCAATCAAGCAGTAGCACAGCAACCGCAGGCTACCGAGCCAGCATACACATCTCAAAACAATTTGCCGATTGTGAATGAAGCTCCTGTAGTTTCGTTACCGCCATTGAGCACGGAGGAACAAACTCCTGCACCGGCATACTCTATTGCAAAACGTGAACCTGTATCGAAACCAGTTATCCATGAACCGGAAACAGTTATTCTCGATGAAGATACACACCCTGCAATCAAAGACTTACAAGTTTCAGCGGTAGCGTGGTCAGCAAATCCTGAGGCACGCATGGCTGTTGTGAACGATAGAATTTTCCACGAGGGTGACAAGGTTGGCGCTCTCACCCTTGAACAAATCAATAAAAGCTATCTCATATTCTCTCTTGACGGCATTCGTTATAGAAAGAATGCGTCATAACTATGCGATAGACTTTTGTTTTACAGAACCAATAAGGAGAGAATAATGGATATACAATCTACAAAACCAAAACACTCTAAAGAGTCTGGCTTCACACTGATGGAGCTTATGGTTGTTATTGTAATTTTGGGCATTTTAGCATCGATTGTTGTGCCACGTTTTCTTGATGAACCACACAAGGCGCGTGTTATTAAAGTAAAAATGCAAATTCAGGGTTTATCCACAGCGGCTAAAAAATACTACCTTGATAACGGCTTCTACCCAAGCACCGAGCAAGGTCTGCAAGCTCTTGTTGAAAAACCTACCGTAGGTCGTATTCCTAAACATTACCCGACTGGTGGCTACATTGCTAAAATCCCTAATGATCCATGGGAAAACGAATATGTCTACCTCTCTCCGGGTGAGCATGAAGCTTTTGACATAATATCCTTTGGTGCTGATGGCGAAGAAGGCGGAGAAAACGACGGTGAAGATATCCAAAGCTGGAACCTTGAATAACAAGCATTCCGCAGGGTTCACCCTATTTGAACTACTGATTGTAATGGCGATTATGGGCATGATGTTCGGAATGCTCGTTCTCAACATTAATATCGGTTCTCCTTCCGGTGATATGAAAACTGCAATCCGAAGAATTTCGGGAGCAGTATCAGAAGCACGGTCACGCGCCTTATTAAAGCGAACTCCCTTGGAGTTGCACTTTAAGCGCGAAGGCTTGGAACTGTTTCAAACAATAGACAGTAAGAAGCTTAAAATTGGCAGTGCCCCGTTACCGGCTGATGTGTTCATTGAAGATGTTGAAATTGATGGAGAACACGGAAAACGTGTGCTCATATTTCAATCAAAAGGCATCACTCAGCCAGCAACCATCAGTTTATCGACAGACGATGAGTGGCAGATTGTTTTAATCCGTCCCATTCAAGGTATTGAACTTCGCGATGGAAAACGTCCTCGCAAAAACAGATTGACCGAGTGAGACTATACTTATGATGCGTCACATCTTTTATTCATTGCTGGTTGCCAGTGTTCTGCTTAGCGGTTGTGCGGCTAAGAACGCTAAGAACACCCAAACCTCAGCGCCAGTAGCAGGAAGTGAGGCGGCTATTGCTGCCAGCCTTCATAAAGAAGGTAACTTATCAGAAGCATTAGAGCACTATGCAAAAGCAATTGAAGAAAAAGAAACTCCGCAATTGCGTAACGGCGCAGGTGCTGCTTTGCTGGAAGGCGGAAATCCTCAGGATGCCCTTCAAGAATTTAACAGGGCACTGGTATTCTACCCTGCTTCTCCAGAGTTACTTACCAACAAAGGTACTGCTGAAATTTTACTCGGTAATGACGATTCTGCCGAAGAGTCATTCGATAAAGCATTAAGCTACGCCCCGAACAACCCTGCTGCGTTGAACGGCAAGGCTCTTATTCTGCTCCGCAAAAAAGAGTATGAATCAGCGCTTATTCTTCTCATTAAAGCAGCAAAAGAAGCGCCAGAAGACAAAGCGATCATTTTTAACAAAGCACTTTCCTTCGAAGCAACTGGCTTGCTTGAAGATGCAGATAAAACTCTGACAAAAGTTCTGGAAAATGATCCTGAGGATGCAGAGGCACGCAACGCACGCGGTATTGTTCGCATGAAACGCAAAAAATACGAACTTGCTCGCGATGACTTTACGTTTGCCATTGCTCTTTCTCCAACCACTGGCATTTTCTACTACAACAAAGCGATTCTGGAACAACGTTTGATGGAATACGAAAAAGCTGTAACAAACTACACTCGCTCCATTGCATACGATCCAGATAACCCAGCAGCATACGTAAACCGAGGAGAAAGCTACTTCCTTCTCGGCAAAAAAGAAAAAGGCTGCAAAGATTTAGAAAAAGCCTGTGATGCAGGACTTTGCGAAAAGTTAGAAAGCTACCATACTGCTCGTCTCTGCATGGATTAATAGTACACCGTTGTTTTTAGAATTGCGTTACGCGCGTTCCGAAACAAATTGGGTACAAAAAAATCCTATTCATAACTAAGTTGTAATAAACCAAAAAAGCCTCCTGTATTGTCACACAGGAGGCTTTCTTGGTTTATTCCTTCCATACTGCTGTCCGCGCAATCGAAAAATACGCATATTATATGCCTATACGTTTTATAAAACATTTTATAAATATTAAATAGACAATCCTATTCAAATATCAATTGCATATTTCCTCTACTACATCATAAGACAACCTACGTTTAATTATTTTTTATTTTTCAGAATTAGTCGGGGGTCTTATGAAAACTTTAACATACAAACTTAGCTTAGTACTGCTCTTATTCTCCATTTTAACGGGGTGCGGGGGTACTAAAGAAATATCTCAAGAAACCACTACAAGTATCAAACAACCTACTACAATATCAGGGGCTGTTGTTGCAGCGCCAATTAACAACGCAACAGTCGAAGCCTACTGTAATGACACATGGATACCTGTCGGTGTAACAGAGAATGGATACATTTCTTTCACTAAGTTAGATAAAATAACCACGTTCCCTGTATTACTCCGCGCCAATGCAAACGGGCAGGGCGTAAATGCCAGAACAGGCTCTACCTTCAAAGCAGAACTGCGCGGGATAATGATGTCCCGCGAGGAAAAAGTATATTTAACACCAGTAACAACCCTTGGGGCGTTTTTCTTTGAAGCAGGCGGGAGCACGACCAAAGCCGCTGAAAGTGCCAAAGCTAAAATCAAAAATTTAGTGCAGTACACACTCGGTTTTGCCGATGTTGATCCATATGCAAACCCTCTTGGTGATGCGTTATTTAAACATGAAGTTGTGCAGCAAGCTTTTATGGTGACATTGGGCATTAAAGAAGAAACCGACCATACCTCTATGGAGCAATTTACCACTGTCATTGCTAATGTCGCTGAAAACATGAAGCATGATACATTTCTCGGAGCTGCAAAAAAAGTAAATACCAAACTTGGTTCAACTGTCCGAGAATATATAAAACAGCAACAAGGAACTATCGTTCGACGCGCAGCAGCATTACTCTACGACCATACTCGCGATCCAATTGACCAAGAAAAAGAGCAAGAAGAACTCGCTGACAGTATGAGTGCTATCATTGAAACGTTGCTGCTTGATGAGGAATCTTCCGAATCATTTATTTGCGAGAAAATTACTGACAAAAGCGATATTGGCATACCTCTACAGCCAGCAATGTATTCTCCTAAAAAAGCAAACCCTACTCCACTACGATTCCGAGTAGTTCTGTTAAGCAACAAAAACTCTGTTACAGAACTGACTAATAATGGAACCAAGAAACTGGTGTCACCCTTCAATGGCGGCTTTACCATAACGGAAGTCCCCGCAGTAGGCATTCTTAATGCAGGACAACCCCTTGCTGTTTTGGAGGAACAAAAGATATCAGCAGATAGCACTGAATATACGAATGATTCAGAGTTCAGTTTTTTCTTTGATTTCGCTTCTGCACCAATTGACTCCCAACATCATATAACGTTTGCAGCTGTAGACAACCCAACCATCACGTATACAATAACCTTCATTGTGAAAGGAGAAGGCGAGGTCATCATTGAGTCTGTCTCCAGCACTGGCTCTTCGAAGCTATTTGCATTTGATGAAGGTGATACGAAAACTATTCCGCAAGGGGCAGTTGCATCACTAACTGATGGACAAATTGCCGCACGCCTGACTCCAGCCTTCGGTTCACTCACACCTGAAAAAGTTTTTGATGCAGTCATGGTGCAATTCACCGCTCCAGAAGGCTTCATTTTCCGTGGCGAAGAGCATCCTTCCAAAGATATTTTCATGTCAATTTTACCTTCTGCTGCAAACAACACATTCACTTTTGCCCTGCCAAGCCTGATCGATATTGTTGCGACACATTCAACAGCCGTTGGCAAAAAAAATATTGAAATCAAAGTGCTCGATAAAAAATCGCGAGAAGTGCTGGCGCAAACCAAAAGCGAAGTGTTCTTTGTTCCCCAAAGCAAGCTAGGGTGCATCGTAGAAGCAACCATCAGCAATCAATCAAAAGACACTTTCTATTTCGCTAAGTCCAATGCCAATGACGACAATACCCTTGATAGTTTTACGTTCAACTGCGAGCTTAAAACATGGTACGACCTCGCAGAGATTCCAAAAGAAAAACAGCCTGAAGATGCGCTCAGCGCCTTCCCAAACACTTGGAAATTACGCTTCGATAATGCCCCTACAGGGCAGAGCGGTTTCAAAGAAAATGACGGTAGTTATTCAGCAGAGGTAAATTTGCAGCCATATCTAACTTCAGGCGTGAATAACCCTGCCAAATTCGAAATTATGGACTACCGAGAGCAAGGTGGGCGTGACCATCGACTGACCATTAAGCCCTACACATTTTCCAACACAATCCGACTTTATTATAAAATGGATGCAGAGTCCTCCGAAGAGCATATGGTGGATGGTACTTTTATTGTAAAACAAGAACCATAACCTGATTTAAGTGCTCTATAGCTTGCTTCACCTTTTTACTTATTGCTAAAAACGTACTATATACTCGCTACACTACACACAGGTGCAGCTTGCCTTTACTAGGCGGCACTGCATATTCCGCTTACACGTTAAGGGTTTTATATATATGTCATCATACAGGTACAAAGCAGTCGATAAAGCCGGTAAGAATACTAAGGGCGTCATTGACGCGGACAATGCCACTCAAGCAGCAAAACTGCTGCGGGATAAGGGTATGTACCCGCTCAACGTCGAAGCCCTTGGCTCTAGCCCTACATCAAAAAGCAAAGAAAAAAAGTCCAAGTTCTCAATTGATTTTTCTTCGCTATTCCAGCAGCGCATTCCTAAGAGTACTGTTGCCAGCACCATTCGGCAGCTTTCAACGTTATTGAATGCGGGGCTTGAACTTGATGAATCGTTGAGCACAATGATCGATCAGGGAGGCAAATCCCCGATGCGAAGCGTGCTGTCACAAATTCGTGACCGCATCCGCGAAGGCTCTGACCTTGCTGCTGCTTTTGCTGAATACCCACATGTATTCAACCCGACATTCATCACGATGATTAAAGCTGCTGAATCATCCGGTACACTTGGCATTGTTATGGAGCGCCTTGCAGAGCACGCAGAACAACAGCTTGCACTTACACGTAAGGTTCAGGGAACGCTTGCATACCCTATTCTTATGTTTATTGTGGGCATTGCAGTTGTAGTATTCCTCCTTGCGTTTGTTATCCCGAAAGTTACTCAGATCTTTATTGATCTGGATAGAGCTTTGCCAACTCCAACCCAGCTGCTACTGAATGTTAGTGCCGCATTACGATACAACTGGATGTACATTGTCGGTGGAATCACCATCTTTATGATTTCCATCAAGCAATTCATTAAGACACCACGCGGTAAAATAATGCATCATACACATATCCTGCGTGTGCCTATTCTCGGCTCGTTGCTGCAAATGCTGGTTATTGCACGAGTATGCCGTACACTGGGCATGCTGCTTAAGAACGGGGTATCATTAGTAAAAGCGCTCGATATTGTAAAAAACGTTGCGGGTAATGTTGTACTGGAAAAAAACATTTCTGACATGAACAAAGGCGTGCAGGAAGGGAAAAGCTTGGCAGAGTTCATGCGCAACTCACCAATCTTTCCAACTTCTGCGGTGCAGATGGTTGCAGCAGGTGAAAAAAGTGGGCAGCTCTCCCGTATGCTACTTGTAGTTGCTGACGACTGCGACAACCAAGTAAACGCCAAGTTACAAATTATTACCTCCTTAATGGAACCTGTCATGATTCTGTTACTGGGTGGCATGGTTGGCTTTGTAGTTATGGCAATCATTCTCCCTATCTTCGAAATGAGTAGCCTCGTAGGCGGCTAATTCTTTTTCCTTTGTCCCGTCCTTAAACAAGTAAAGGGTGGAACCGTATGGTTCCACCCTTTTTTTATCTAACTGTAATCTAGCGTTACCACAAAAGAACATACATAAAAAAAGCAGGACATCCGTAGATGTCCTGCTGCTTATTCTTTTACGTTGTTGTCGTAAACCTTGCTTACTGACTACTGAAAGCTACCTAACTTTCTACAACTTATTTCATGATAATTGTAGGTGCTGCAATACGTCCATTAATAGACACTGTAATGTCTTCGCCAGCTTCGAGCCGTTTTACAGCATTAGGATCAAGCAACTCAACAACTAAATCTTTCGGTGGAATAAATAGATTACTTTTAAATGAAACCTTTGAATCCACAATGTTGTTCATATTTACTTTCATAGAGCCTTTGACGTTTCCACGCAGAGTTTTATCCCGCACGCTAAAATCGTCTACAGTAAGGGACGAACCATCAAAGGAAGCAGAAGCAGTGACTACCATATTTTCAAAATTTTCTTTCTGAATAACTGGCACAGGGTTTCTAAAATGAAGTCCGCTTCCAGCTAGAGTAAGCTTACCTTCACCTTTAGTAATGTCCTGAGTAGAACCTGAGTATGCAAGGTGCACCGTTCCAGTACCCTTCATATCCGGGTCCATGGCCTTCAAATATGGAATTTGCCCAAACGACTGATTTTTAATTTCTAACACGGCGCTGACAGTGGAAATATCAAAAAATGAACCTGTCATTCCGTGAGCTTTAATCTTTCCGCCATATCCAGTTGCAGAAAAATTAGCGCCAAGCTTTCCGCTCAGAAGACTCCCATAATCAAGCGTGATGATTACGTCTTTCAACTCAGCCAAAGCATTACGAGATCTCTTCTTAGCAAAGTAAACCGAATCGATTTCAAGACGCGGTGGGAAAAATGAAAGATCAATCTTTCCTGGCTGAATATTAACGGCAGGTACAGAGGTAATTGCTTTGCGCAGCATAGGAGCAGCATCCTGCTCTGCCATACGCAACCCAAGGAACGCGCTGAACATTATGCCGCCGAAAAGCAAGTATACAAAAACTTTCACTGCAAGCCCTTTGGAAAAACCAAAGGAAATTGAAGGTAAAGAAACTTTATTTCTAAATGAAGCAAGCAAAGACATAGTACCTTTTTTGCCGTTATAAATTAGATACGCGCATAATTTCAGTTACTGAAGTAAGCCCCTGAAGAACTTTGGCGCAACCGTCTGCCCGCAGTGTTCGCATACCATCTGACACAGCCTGACGGCGAATTTCACCCGAATCAGAGTTAGCCATGACCTGCCGTTTAACGGGATCAGTAACCTGCATAATTTCGTAAACAGCCTGTCGCCCTTTGTAGCCGGTGTCCATACATTCAGGACAACCAACAGCCTGCCAAATCGGCTTACCGACCATGACATCTGCCATTGAACCACATTCAGCCACAATTTCCGGCGTTGCAGTAATCTCCCGCTTACAGTGAGGACACAAAACACGTACAAGACGCTGGGCAACCACCACGCGCAAAACAGACGAGAGGAGAAACGGCTCAACGCCCATATCGATAAGACGCGTCACAGCACTCGGGGCATCGTTTGTATGCAATGTAGAAAGAACCAAGTGACCAGTAAGCGCCGACTGAATCGCAATTTCAGCGGTTTCTTTATCACGAATCTCACCGATAAGAATTACATCAGGGTCCTGTCGAACAATAGAACGCAGCCCTTCTGCAAAGGTAAGCCCAGTTTTTGGGTTTACCTGAATCTGACCAATTCCTTCCAGCTGGTATTCAACTGGATCTTCAATGGTCATAATATTTTTATCAGGGGAGTTGATATCACTCAGAGCAGCATACAAGGTAGTAGTTTTACCACTACCAGTAGGACCAGTAACCAGAATGATGCCATGAGGAATGCGAGTCATACGACTGAGCATATCCAAGTCATCACCCTGCAATCCAAGCTCTTTCATACTGAGAATACGTGAACTTTTTTCCAAAAGACGCATTACAACACGTTCACCGTAGGACGTTGGCAAGGTAGATACACGCAAATCAACCTGACGACCACCAAGGGTGAGCGCAATACGCCCATCCTGCGGTAAACGTTTTTCTGCAATGTTCAGCTTTGCCATAACCTTAATACGAGAAACGATGGCAGCATGGAATTTCTTTGTGAATGTGTGCTTGTTATACAGCACACCATCAAGGCGGAATCGCACGCGTAGCGTATCTTTGAACGGCTCAATATGCACATCACTTGCACCGGCACGGACAGCCTGTGTCAGAACCATATTTACAAGCTTGATAAATGGCGCATCGCTTGAGTCGTCAAGCAAGTCGTTAATCTTGTCGTCATCTAGGCTTTCAAAATTAAAGTCTTCTACACCTTCAAGAACATCTGTAACGTCTGCATCTTCCTGAGAATCACCAAATGCTCTGTCGATAAGCAGGGTAACAGTTTGCTCAGTCAAAAGAATCGCCTGAGTGACAGGAACATCAAAGAAAATAGAAAAGTCGTTCATCACAGCGTGTGACGACGGTGATGTCATGCCGACAAAGACTTCACCGTCTTCGTCTTTCAACGGTACAGCCAAATGCTTTTTCAAATATGAAATAGAGAACTGACAAATAAGTTCTGTATCAACATATTCTTCTGGCACTTCCTCAAGAAAGTCCATGCCGTAAAATGCTGCCTGAACCTGCCGGAAACTCAATTCATCGAGCATGTCCCCGCTAAGCAACACTTCTTCTATGGTTTGCCCATGTTCAGCAGCACTTGCTTTGGCTTGCTCCATGCTTTCAACAGAGAGCAACCCGTTGTTCACTAACGTTTGTTCAAGAGTTAACATGACGTCCTACTGAATAATAATGGGTTCCATTAAGCGTGGCTGACTCATTACAGGCACACCCTGACCGGACTCACCAGTACGCTGTGAGAAATACTTTCTTCTTTTTTCACGAGTCAAACGTTCGTTTTCTTCAACGGTATTAATGATACGTGCAGAAATGAAAATGTATAAGTTTGTTTTAGCGCTGGTTTTTTTCTTCTGTTTAAAGAGCCATCCCAGAATAGGAACATCACCAAGCAGAGGAGTTTGGGAAACGCTGTTAGTGTCATCACTACTGAGCAAGCCAGCAATAACAGCAGTTTTACCATCAACCATGCGGATTGTAGTTGTAACCTGACGCTTACGAGTTGTTGGTGCAACAAGCTGCTGCCCCTTACCAACGTTCAACAGGGAGTTAACAACGCGGCTTACTTCCTGATTAACATTAAGAAGCAAGGTTTTGTTCGGTCCGATTCTTGGAGTAATTTTCAGTTTCACACCAACGTCTTTGTAATCAACGCTCTGTGTGCTGATGTCATAATCGTTCTTAACAACGGACTGTTTTACAAACGGGATGTTATCAACAATATCAACGTTTGCTTCTTCGTTGTTCAATGTAAGCAGCTGCGGTGTTGAAAGAATGGTAAATTCGTTGTTACCCTTAACCGCATTCAAAATTGACTGAATACTGAAAGACGTACCACCAATGCTGAACGCATCAGTAATAACAGCACCAATGGATGAACCGGAAGGGAAGCCTACAAAGCCGGAACCACTTTGAATTGGCAATGAGAGGCTACTGCCTCCATGGTTAGTACCACCAATTAAGCGAGTGTCACCGCCGCCAAGTGCGCCACCCCAGTTTACACCGAAGTTAAAGTTGGAATCGCTTGAAGCTTCCATTATAGCAGCTTCGATAAACACCTGACTACGAGGTTTATCGAGCTTTTTAATAACGCCTACAAGAATATCAAAATCGTCTGGACGAGCGGTAATTACGAGACTGTTTGTTGCTTTGTCAGCAACAATTTTTACTTCGCGGGAAAGGATTTTTTGATCCTTACTTTTCCCCTGACGCTCAACCAGTGTGTTTACAACTTTAGCTACGTCTTCTGCTTTGGCGTTTTCAAGAGCCAACGTATGGATATCACCCTTTCCTTTCGGAGTTTGAATATCCATGGTTTTAACCAGCTTTTCAATAATGAGCATTGTTTCAGCATCAGCAAGAGCAAGTACCGCGTTTGTACGCTCATCTGCCTGGACAATAGCTATAGATTTTTTCCCAAGCTTGATTTGCTCTTTAACCTGCGCTGCCAAAATTTTTGTCAGGCTGGCTGTTACGCTTTTTGAATCGCCATATTGCAAACCAAAGTTTCGCATTTGCGGTTCAAATTGTGCTTTATCAACAGTTTGAACAACTTTAAGAGCCTGTTGAATGGCATGGTACGGTGCTGTAACAATAAGAGAATTGCTTGGTGCGTACACCATAACAACACCGTTGGAGCCCATCATTTTGGGCAAAATTTTTGAAAGCTCAATGGCACTGGAATGCTTGAGCGGAATAATCTGTGTGACTAACTCGTCACCCTCAGGTCTTTCAAAACCTAACGCATTAGGGGAAGTAAGAGTTTTGAGAGCTTCTGTTTTGCCAAGTGCCATAGGCAAAATTTTGTATGCACGCCCGCTTGGCACAATCGCAAAATTGTTTACCTTAAGAACTGATTCAAACACTCGGTAGGCTTCATTAACACTCACCTTGGTAGGAGAATAGATGGTAACTCTGCCACCGACACGGTTGTCGACAATAAAGTTTTTGCCCGTAAGTTCACTAATGAACTTAATCAACACATGAATGTCTACTTTTTTGAAATCCATACTAATGTATCGACCTTCAGCAGCAACACTCACACCCATATTTCCGAAGGAAAGCAGGCAGGCAACCAGGACTACACTAAGACAACGTACTATTTTTTTTGCTATCATCATTCTTAATTCACTAGCCTATACGTCAAAGTTTGGCGTTTTCCTTTACGGATAATATCCAAGGAGATCATTTTTTCATCTAGCATTGAGAGTAAGGACGTTGCGTCAGTAATCGACGCAAACGTTTTTCCATTCGCTTCAACAAGCAAGTCATTCTTGCGCAAGCCCATGTTATAGAAGAAACTGTTCATACGTAAAAAACGCACCTGCAAACCATTTGTTCCATCAACGCTACGAGGAGCAAGTTGAATGCTTCGTGCAACTTTTGCCAAGTTTCCTAACTCTTTTTTAACAGCGCTTCGTGCAAGAACATGTTTCACTCCGCCTGCACCTGCTGCATCTTTCACATCAGGGTCAATAAGTAAACGCTCTTTTACACCGTTCTGTTCCAAAAGAACTTCTCTACGCATCACGGTCAGAATCTTCCAACCTTCTACAGCCTGTCCGACCTTATATAATGTTTGCTGATTATTAAGTAAAATAATAGCGAAACTGTGCGCCGGATTAACACCAAGGATAGTACCAAGCAGACTGAAGCCACGCTGACTGATGTTCGGCTTGGTTGAGGTTGAACCATCAAGAGCTATCAGCGGCTTAGGAGCCTCATTTTTTACTTTCAGCAAGTTTCGCTGTGCAATTACATCAAATGAGGTAAACGCCATTTTCTGTTGTGTTGTCGCAGAGTTGGCTGACAACATTACGTTTTTCGGAGCAACTACCTGTTCCGAAAAGAAAAAAGCATAGCAAGCACTTGCAAGAAAGTATGACACTACTGTTATTGCAAGTAACTCTATGAAAATTTTTACTTTACCTGTCAAAATGCCTGTCATTGAACTCTCATTACTAGAAAACTTAGGCTACAGCCGACAACTGTAAAACTACAAACATCATTGCGGCTAAAAACGTGGAAATATCCATTGAGAACTAGTGGGATTTACAAGATATAAACGAGAGACCATGAGTACAACCTTTTTAAACATAATTCAATAAGCTCCTTGTGCTTCCCAAAAAAATCTCTTTCTATATTCTCTGCAAAAATAAGGGGTAAGCTTTACAGGCTAAATCCCCCCAAAGCCACGAGTAGCAAGGGTTTCGTAAATCTATTGCAAAATAAATTGCAACCATTTACATTCGCCCGCAACATACCTCTTTTTTTGTCAATTGCTTTTAATATAAATGCAGTTGGGATAAAGAAAAATGGTGTTGTATAATTTTTTACTCAATTCCTACAATATATTAGAAAAACAATCGAACTATAAAATTACACTTGTAAAGTGCTAATTGACGCTTTTTGCATAAAAAAATTCAATTTATTACAAATTAAAATAAAAATATGCGCGTTTCATTCCGTGTAGTAACGATAATAGCAGGTATTTTATGCGTCGAACCATACTCTTTGCCTTTATTTCCATATTGTTAGTCTCTACTATCGCTGTTTTTGCTGTAGGACCGGAGAACGCGCTCCACAAAATACTGAAAGCGTACCTCTCCTCTCAAGGAATTGAACGACGTTTTACAAGCACCCCCAGATACAACATTGCGTATTTTGAAGGTGGAGAAAACAACAAAGAAACCGTTATCTTACTGCATGGTGCTGGAGGAAACGCCATTACAAGCTGGTTCCGTCTTCTTCCTACACTTGTTAAAAAATATCACGTAATTGCACCAGACCTTATTTTTGCCAACCTTGCAGATTATTTAAAAAATAATACGTATTCGATCTCACTCGATACGTTTCTTGTAGATGATCTGGTGCGAGCAAAGCGTATTTCCCAATATCACATTGCAGGGCTTTCGGTGGGTGGTCTTATTGCCATGCATGTGGCACAAAACAATCCAGATGCAGTGCAGAGTGTTATGCTCATTACTCCCGCAGGGCACAATCTGGAACAGCTTACAGCTGTGCTCACCAGCAAAGGTGACAAGGCTGGCGAATGGTTCTACAAGAACTTATTTCAACACCCTTTTCCCGTACCGGATTTCATTCTTGCCGGACAATTCAAGCGTATCAATGCCATTGTTCAGAGCATTCCGAACATGTTGAAATCAAGCGGACATGAGTTGACACCGCGCTATGCTGACATACGGCAGCCGACGCTGATTCTTTGGGGGGAAGATGACAAAATTCTTCCAATCAGCTTTGCAACACCGCTTGTTCAGGCTCTTCCACAGGCAAGCCTACAGACGCTTACCGATTGTGGGCATGGTGTTGTGTGGGATCAACCAGCGCTTTTAGAACAGGCTTTACTTACTTTTCTTAACGATCAAACAACGACAACCGCACAATGAAACATATAGATTCTCATTCAGGCTCTTCCAACCAACAAGGCTTCACTATTATTGAAGTGCTTGTTGCTCTGGTGCTCTTAAGCATAGCCGTGCTGATGACTATAGAGCTTACCACTCAGAATCAGGAAGCACTGTCAAAAACGCATATGCAAGACACTGCTACATTGCTTGCGAGAGAAAAGCTTTTTGAGCTGGAGCAGGACGGACTTTCTGCATCAACAGGAAAATCCGGAAACTTCGGCGCTGACAACCGTAATTTTAAATGGGAAGCCAGAGCGCACTCAACAAACAGACTCTCCAGTTACCGGCTGGAAGTGACCGTTACATGGGGAAAAGAGAAAAAACGCCATGTGACTATTGAGAAAATTTTTACAGAATAATATCTCATGCAGCATATAAAACATAACGCACAGGCAGGATTTACCCTGCTTGAAATTCTTATTGCTATGATGCTTATGGCAACGATCATCACAGCACTTTTCGGTTTATTTACAAACGTCATTGATGCCTCGCAGCATGCACGTAATCGAATGGATATCGATAAAATCGGCAGAGCTGTTTTATCTGTTGTTGAAGAAGATTTCCGCTACATGTCTGCCGACGCAGCAAACAGTGCTCTCAAATTCGACACAACCATTGATGCGGACGAAACATACGCACCGGAAGAAGAAGCTGTTATGGGGTTTCCCACAACCTCTTCACTCAAGCTAAAAAAAGTCGAGAATGAATTTTCATTACAGTATGTGACGTACACCCTTTTAAAGGATGATGACGACCGCTACACGCTGTACAGAATTGAAAAGCCGTATCCGACTATTTCTGATGACTTTACTGAACTCAAATATGAAATTGTAAGCGACATGCTAAACTGTAAATTCTTCTATTATGATAAAGAATATAATGAATTCAAAGAAGAATGGGGTGTTGAACGCACCAGCCCCCCTGCTGCGATCAAATTTGAATTTTCTCTTGGTGAAAAAGATAACCCACATGAATACTCACTAGTTATTCCACTGCCGGAGGATACAATTTAATGAAAGCCTCCTCATCACAGTCTGTAAAATCTGCTTCTAATGAGCGCGGTGCTATCATTATTATCATCCTGCTTGTTCTGGCGGTATTATCGTTCCTTGCAATGGAGTTATCCAAAGAGACGCTGGTAGATCATGCTAGTTCTACGGTTTTAAAATCAACACTTTCCGGTAACGCACTGTGTGATTCCGGTAACGTATTAGCAAAGAAAATTCTTCTGGCTGATTACGAATATAGTAAAGCTGACCACAAATTCGAAGACTGGGGTAAATTCAACGAGCCACTCGAAGATATCTCGGAAGAACTTGTAAGCGGCAGCATCACAGGAACTATTACGGATGAAAACGGGCTGTTCCCGATAAACAAACTCACATCTACCGCTGCCGCAGATGCAAACAAAACTACTGCGTATCGCGGTATCATGCTGCGTTTACTGACCCAGTTGTGCGACGATCTGGACATTGAAGACGCCAAACCTGAAGACTTTCTTACTGCAATCCGCATATGGCAGGGTGAAAATCTACCTGATACATTTAAGCATGATATCTGGTATCAGAGCAGGCAGGAGCCATACAAAAGTCCGAAAAAAGCTATGGTCTCCCCAGAAGAACTTCTACTGTTATATTGGCCGAACGCACTTCCAGGAGATGTCGAACGCCTTTATTACGGCACAAAAGACGTCAAAGGCTTGCGTGATCTTGTTTCCATATGGGCAACCGGTCCAATCAACATGAATACAGCGCCTAAAGAGATTCTCTGGGCACTGCCGACAGATAAAACAAAACGGTATGAATTTCTCGATGTTGTTAATGAATACCGCAGCAACGAAGCCAACAGCTTTGAAGATACATGGTACATAACGGTTGCCGGATATGTTGGCATTCCGCAAAGCAACTTGCCGACACTCACGTTAGGGGTAACCAGCAATATCTTTAGAATAAATATAACAGCTACCGTCGGCGGTGGTGAAAAACGAGAAAGCACCGTGGTTAAACGTAACAGCGAGGACCTTAACGTGCTTCAAAGATTTGCAAACTAGCAAATAACCACCTGTAAATTCAACAAATACAAGGCTGCATTTTTCTTTTTGAAAAATGCAGCCTTTACTGTTTGTGTTAAAATATAAACTAGCCCCTTCTGCTTTCCCTTTTTTCAAGGTTGTCCTACAGTCGCTCTAAGTTCTTTCCTTCAGTATGGAGTAAGTACAGTGTCAGACCAACCGACAATCACAAATAAGATTACGTTATTGCTGGTCTTTATGTTCTTTTTTTCTGCGACTATCGGCATTACGTATATCTATTATATGAATAAGGTAAAAGAAGATGCCGTAAACGAATCGCAAACAGCCATGCTTACAGGATACAAACGGAGCCTTGCCTATTCTATCCGCACCATTGCAGACTTATTAGGAAATCAACTTAAAGATGTTCCTCAAAAAGAAAAACAGGCACACGTGCAGCGAGCTATTCAAGAATTACGCTACGACACCGATGGCTATTATTTTGTGTATAATACAAAAGGCGTAAACATAGCTCACCCACTCCACCCTGAATTTATTAATACCAACCGCCTTACGCATAAAGATCAGAACGGGCATAGATATATTGCAGATCTCGCAAACGCTGCACAAAACGGTGGCGGCTACACCACGTACTGGTTCTCAAAACCCGATAAAAAAATTCCTCTTCCAAAACTCGCCTACGCTCAAATGATTCCTGATACGGATTTTTGGATTGCTACAGGAATTTACATCGACACGATTGATGCCGAGCAACAAGCACTCGTCAAAAAACTGGAAACTCACGTACAAAAATCGATTATCATCGTATCAGTCGGAACAACTTTTGTTCTGTTCTTCCTTGTAGTTCCGGCAAGTTTTTACATGATTAACACCATTATCCAACCGTGGAAACAAATGGAGAGAGAACTCCGCCACGCGCAAAAAATGGAAGCAATCGGAATCTTTGCTGGAGGAATTGCACATGATTTCAACAATATTCTTGGTGCGATAATATCGTGCAGTGAACTTGCGCTGATTGATTTAAAGAAACACATGTCAGCGCATGAAGATTTACGACGAATACTACAAGCCGCTAACCGTGGTAAGGCACTCGTGCGTAAAATCAAAGCATTCAGCACCCGTAACAGCACGCATGTTCAACTCATGCGTCCAGCCACTGTTCTACAAGAATGTATGCGTCTGCTTGAGTCATTCATACCTGCAACAATTGACGTCTCGGTGCGCAACAGATGCGATGCGGCGCTTATTTATGCAGACCCCGATCAGTATCTGCAAATTCTTATGAATCTGTGTACAAACGCAGTTCAGGCAATGGATGGAACAAAGGGCAGCCTACATATAGAACTGTATGTGCGGGAAGTCAGCCTTTCTGAAGCAAAAGAAATGAAGATTTCACCTTACCATTATGTTGCGCTGACTGTTCGAGATACCGGAACCGGAATTCCACAGCATTTGATAGATCAGATTTTTGATCCATTTTACACAACGCGCAAAAAAGTAGGCGGAACCGGCTTAGGGCTTTCCGTCATATCTTCTATCATCAAGCAAAACAAAGGACACATCAGTGTCCAAAGCACTACAGGTGTGGGAACATCCTTTACTGTTCTTCTGCCGTATGCTGGAAAATCTACGGAAGAAGCTCCGCAACAACTGAACGCGGTACAGGTTCAAGGGGGAACAGAATCGATTCTTTTTGTCGATGATGATAAAGACCTCGCCTACCCCGTAGAAAAATTATTTTCGCACTATGGGTACAACGTGTCACTGTTCACAAACAGTCAGGAAGCACTCGACGCCTTCAAAGAAAATCCGCAGAGTTATGACCTGTTGTTAACTGACCAGATGATGCCGCATTTAACTGGAACAGAGCTCATTAAAGAAATCCATTCTGTTAAGCCTGATATGCCAACAATTTTATATAGTGGCTTAGAAGGAAGCGACTTATGCGCTGAAACCCCGTCGGAATGGGAAGACCTTGGAGTAACGAGATTTTTCTCTAAGCCGTTTGAGCCTGCGATGCTCTGCGAAGCAGTTCGCCAATTGCTCAATGAATCCTGCTCAACAGATAAGGAGCCTCATGAATACACCAGCAATACTCATAATTGATGATGATCCTGACGTAACATATGCGCTCAGTCGCGCTGCACGCCATCTTGGTTATGCTGCGGACTCTGCTGCTACGATTCATGATGCTCTACAAAAAACGACGGCTAAAGAATTTGATGCCGTATTCCTTGATGTTCAACTTCCTGATGGCAGCGGCATGGATATTATCAGTGATATTATGAATCAACCGGCGCATCCGGAGCTTATTATCATCACCGGAAACGGAGATCCGGAAGCCGCTGAGCTGGCAATTTCCAGCGGAGCATGGGACTACGTTGAAAAAGGCGATTCTATTCATGTCATAATGGATACTCTTTCCAATGCACTGGAATACCGTTCAGATAAGCTCTCATCCCGTAAGGTTCGCCAAATACAAGCGCTACGAAGAGAAAATATTATTGGCGAAAGCAACTCTATCACTCGATGCCTTGAGCAAGTCGGCAAGCTAGCAGAAAGTGATATGAACGTGTTGCTCACAGGCGAAACAGGCACAGGCAAAGAACTCTTTGCTCGTGCTTTGCACAACAACAGCCCAAGACACAAAGGTCCTTTTATTGTTGTGGACTGTGCCGCATTGCCGGAAAATCTTGTGGAAACCCTGCTCTTCGGGCACGAAAAAGGAACGTTTACCGGAGCATTACACGATAAAGAAGGGCTTATCCTCCAAGCGAATAACGGAACCTTATTCCTTGATGAAGTGGGCGAACTTCCTCTTTCTACGCAAAAAGCATTTTTACGAGTTTTGCAAGAACGCACCGTGCGCCCGCTCGGTAGTAAAAAAGAAATACCGTGCAACTTCCGCCTTGTCTCCGCGACCAACAGAGACCTTGATGCCATGCAACAAGAGCACACTTTCAGGACAGATTTAGCATTCAGGCTCTGTTCTGCAAAGATTACACTTCCGCCCCTACGAGAACGACGCGAAGACATAGCGTTGCTTATCGACCACTACATGACGCTTTTTTTCAAAAAAAACGCACTGGCTTCAAAGGCGTTCAACCCAAGTGTTCTCACCACACTGGAAGATTACGACTGGCCGGGAAACGTGCGGGAACTGGTCAACGCTGTAGAATTTATTGTGTCGACGTCTCGCAACGAATCCAGAATCTTCATCAAGCATCTTCCCCCAGCGCTCCGTGCACGCCTTGCTAAAAACAGAATTACTCCAAGCAGTTCCTCAGACAGCAAATTGTCTTCTAATTTTTCGTACGAAGTAAGCAACGAAGAATTGCCCACCATGCAAGAACACAGAAATGCTGTTATCGAAAAAGCAGAGCACAGCTATCTAACGCAGCTGCTCAATTCTACCAAAGGCTCAATCAAACAGGCTGTCGAGCTTTCCGGACTATCACAGTCACGTCTGTATGCATTGCTCAAAAAGCATCGTATTAAATAGCCGCTGGATCGAGTAGAAATCAGCGGGCTGTGTCCATTTTTTATGTGACACTTCAGTCTCCGACAGCGCTGCCGCGAGCTTTAAGAACCTTTCTCGAAGAAAGGTTCTTAAAAATCTCCAAAGACTTTTACCCGCGAGATCAGCACGTTTTTTACAACACCTCGCGGCTTACGCACCACTACCTTGCTCAATAAAAAACAAATAACTGGCGTAATACACTCCCAAAAAAAATTCCCCTAATAGGGGTCAAGGGGACGTGTCCCCTTGCGGGGGTGCAGGGGGCAGCGCCCGCCTGTTCGCCGAAGGCAACAAAAATATATTATCGAATCTCTTCCGGCTATTCCTACTGACGCCTCCGGCGGCTGGGCTGAAAACTTTGAAAAGTTTTCCCCCAGACCCCCTTTCAAACTTTTTACTTGCGAGTTCTTTCGTTTTTTAATTTCTTGCATGACTTGAACGTACGTAGCGGCATCACAAAGGGTGGAGTTAACTAACTCCACCCTTTCTTTATTGCCCAAAAGCATTCCCCCTAAATGGGGTTAAGGGGACGTGTCCCCTTGCGGGGGTGCAGGGGGCAGCGCCCACCTGCCCGTCGGAGACTTGCCGAAGGCATCACGGCAAATATCAAAACACATCTACCTATAATACTTGAAAAAGTCTTCGACGACGCTGCCGCGGGCTTTAAGAACCTTTCTCGAAGAAAGGTTCTTAAAAATCTCCAAAGACTTTTACCCGCGAGATCAGCACGTTTCTTACAACAACTCGCGGCTTACGCACCACTACCTACTCAATAAAAAACAAATCACTGGCGTAATACGCTCCCCAAAAAACATTCCCCTAAATGGGGTCAAGGGGACGTGTCCCCTTGCGGGGGTGCAGGGGGCAGCGCCCGCCTGCCCGTCGGAGACTCGCCGAAGGCATCACTACATTGCTTTAAACATAACACTACGAGATATTACACTTTATTCTTTGATAAGAATTATTCTTTGGTTCTTGTTGTTTTCCTGTCTCGCAAGAAAATTTTACTATTCTGTAAGAAAAACCCTGCTTCAATTCATCGCTCAAACAGCATTAACATACTGTTTTTAAATCATATTTCATTATTTTTATTTTGGCATACTCCATGCTTTTACCAGTACACAACGACCCATCTTAACGGGTTATCGTTCAACACTAACGGTACAGAAATAAGCAGAGCAAATTGAACACATTGAGAAAAACTTCTGTTGCACTTCTGCACCACAAGTAACTGCTAAGGAGAGACCATGGATGCTAGTACACTTACGCTACACGTAAGAAAAAACGGAGCCGGAGTCGGGCGTTTAGACGTCATGCAAATGTTATCAGGGGTGCTTCTCATTCTTTTCCTCTGGGCACATTTAATGCTTGTATCGAGTGTTCTTATCAGCCCTAAGCTGATGGATGCCATCGCATGGTTCTTCGAAACCACGTACATGGCTCAGGTCGGTGGACCACTAATCGGGCTGCTTATTTTTGCTCATTTCCTTCTTGCAGCCCGTAAAATGCCTTGGCGCTCACAGGAAGCAAACGCTTTCGTCAAGCACAGCGTCATGATGCACCACAAAGATACTTGGCTTTGGCTTGCACAAGTTGGAACTGCTCTTCTTATCCTTATTATGGCTGCCACACACATGTGGGTAGTCCTTACAGATCTCCCTATCACCGCAGCCAAAAGTGCTGCCCGCGTCCAAAGCGGTATCTGGCTTCCATTCTACCTTGTTCTACTCCCACTTGCCGAAATTCACGTTGGCATCGGGTTCTATCGTATTGGCGTCAAATACGGATACATCACTAAGGCAAACCGTAAATGGTATCAGCGGCTTGAAAATTACATGATGGGCGGCTTTATCACCATCGGTCTGCTTACACTTATCCGCTTTTTATTCCTTACGGTTTAACTGCCAACCAGATTAACAGGATTATATCATGCAAATTATTTATAGTGATTTACTCTGTATAGGCGCAGGGCTTGCCGGGGAACGCGTTGCTGTAGAAGCTGCTAAAGCCGGTTTTGATGTCACATGTCTTTCTATTGTTCCACCGCGTCGCTCTCATTCATCGGCTGCTCAGGGGGGAATGCAGGCGGCACTGGGTAACGCGATTATGGGTGACGGCGACAACCCTGATATTCACTTTGCAGATACAGTAAAAGGTTCTGACTGGGGATGCGATCAGGAAGTAGCACGCATTTTTGCGGATACCGCTCCAATTGTTATGCGAGAAGTTGCCCATTGGGGTGTTCCATGGAACCGCGTAGAAGCTGGCGTGCATACCTACTATAAAGGGGGTAAGCCGTTTGAAGCTGAAGAAAAGCGCGAAAAACATGGTCTGATTCACGCCAGAGCATTTGGCGGTACTGCTAAATGGCGTACGTGCTACACAGCAGATGGAACCGGACGCTCTGTTCTTAACACTCTTGATTCGATGTGTTTACGATATGAAGTCGGCATTCACGACCGCACTCAGGCAGAAGCTCTTATTCATGACGGCGAAAACTGCCTCGGCGCAATTGTACGCTGCCTAAAAACAGGTGAACTCAAAGCGTATCTTGCCACAGCAACACTTATCGCAACTGGCGGATATGGTCGAATCTACCGAGCAACAACTAACGCTGTTATCTGTGATGGCGGCGGTCAGATTGCTGCCCTTGATACAGGTCTTGTTCCGCTGGGTAACATGGAAGCTATCCAGTTCCATCCAACCGGAACCGTTCCTACCGATATTCTTGTAACAGAAGGTTGTCGCGGTGATGGCGGTACACTTCTTGATGTTAACGAATACCGCTTCATGCCGGATTACGAACCGGAGAAAGCTGAACTGGCTTCCCGCGATGTTGTATCCCGTCGCATGCAGGAACACATCCGTAAAGGACTCGGCGTAAAGTCTCCATATGGCGACCACCTCTGGCTTGATATTCGTCATCTGGGTGAAAAACACATCACTACAAAACTCCGCGAAGTATACGATATTTGTACGAACTTCCTCGGTGTTAACCCTATTCACGATCTTATTCCTGTTCGCCCTACGCAGCATTACTCCATGGGTGGCATCCGCACCAACAAAGACGGTGCAGCGTACGGCTTGAAAGGTCTGTTCTCAGCAGGCGAGTCTGCATGTTGGGACATGCACGGCTTCAACCGTCTAGGCGGAAACTCTCTTGCCGAAACTGTTGTAGCAGGTCGCTACGTGGGTAAAAAAATCGTCGAATTCTTGAAAGGTCACACTGTTGATTTCAAACAGTCTGCCATTAACGACGCTCACACTCAGGTCGCTGCACGTATCATGGAAATGACCAAGAGCAGCAGCAAGCAAGAAAGTGCTATTCAGCTGCGTGATGAAATGCACAGCACCATGATGGATAACGTAGGTATTTTCCGTAACGGTAAAGATCTGCAAAAAGCTGTGGATACACTTGATGAGCTTATTGAGCGCTCCAAAAACATCAAACTGCAAGGCACAGCAATCGGGTTCAACCCTGAAATCTCCCTTGCCCTCAGAATGCCGGGCATGCTCAAGCTTGCACAGTGCACAGCGTACGGCGCACTTCAGCGTACAGAATCCCGCGGCGCACATACTCGCGAAGATTTCCCAGAACGTAACGATAAAGAATGGCTTAACCGCACTCTTGCGTACTGGAAAGAAGGCGAAACACGTCCTGAACTTACATATGAAGATGCTTCTCCATACTTTGAAATACCTCCAGGCGAGCGCGGATATGGCGGCGGTAAAATTATTACTGCTGACATTCCTGAAGAAAAGCTTCGTCTGCCGAAAAACGGTGCAGACGAAAAAAAAGCAAAACAGACAAAAAAAGCTAGCTAAGGAGAGTACGTATGAGCCGTCGTCTACATATCGAAGTATTCAGATACAACCCGCTTGATCCAAATTCCGAACCACATATGCAGTCATTTTATGTAAATGAATATGACTCCATGACTCTGTTCATCGCACTTAACATTATCCGCGACGAACAAGACCCCACCTTGCAATTCGACTTCTGCTGTCGTGCAGGAATCTGCGGTTCCTGCGGCATGGTAATTAACGGCAGACCGGGTCTTGCGTGCCATACGCAAACCCGCGATCTGCCCGATCACATTGTCCTGCATCCACTGCCTGTATTTAAACTCATCGGTGACCTTTCTGTTGATACAGGAACGTGGTTCCGCGATGCAGGTGCTCGTATTGAAGCGTGGGTTCACAACGACCACGACAAGTTTGATGCAGAAGCAGAAGAAGTACGCATGGAAAACGATTTAGCAAACGAAATTTTCGAGCTTGATCGTTGCATAGAATGTGGCTGTTGCGTTTCTGCCTGCGGTACTGCCCGCATGCGTGAAGACTTCCTCGGTGCTACTTCCATCGCCCGCGTTGCCCGCTTCTACCTTGATCCGCGTGATGAACGAAACGAAGAAAATTACTATCAAGTCATCGGCAACGATCAGGGCGTATTCGGCTGCATGGGATTGCTGGGCTGTGAGGATGTTTGTCCTAAGCATATCCCGCTCCAAGATCAGCTTGGCATCATGCGCCGTATGCTTGCCATCCATTCTGTAAAGGGAATCCTTCCAAAACGTGTTCTTGAAAAACTTCAACACAAAGGATGCTGCCATGAAAGTCATTAAGGCTGAACAGATTCATAATGCTGTTGTCGATTTGGTTTTACAGGCTGCACGCTATCTGCCGGAAGACGTAAAAACTGCCATCCGTGTTGCGCGCAACAATGAGACTTCCGAATCTGCAAAGGAAATTCTCGGTCAACTGCTGGAAAATGCTGATCTTGCAAAAGAATCCGGTCTCCCCCTTTGTCAGGACACAGGCTTAGGTGTCTTCTATGTAGAAATCGGCAGCGACGTTCAGATAGAGGGCAATATTACAGACATCATTAATGATGCGATGATCGAAGGATACAACAAAGGTTTGCTCCGTAAATCATCTTGCCATCCGCTCACCCGTAAAAACACCATGGACAACAGCCCTGCCGTTATCCACTACACACATGTTGCAGGCGACAAGCTGAATATCAAACACATGGCAAAAGGTGGCGGTTCTGAAAACATGTCCCGCTGCACCATGCTTACTCCGGCTCAAGGCTGGGAAGGCATTAAAGAATTTGTTGTGCGCCGTATGGCTGAAGCCGGTCCTAACCCTTGCCCGCCGACAATTGTCGGAGTCGGCATCGGCGGAACCTTTGACTTAGCGCCTGCACTTGCAAAAGAAGCGCTCTTCCGTCCTCTTTCTGCTGAAAACCCTGATCCTGAACTGGCAGCTATGGAAAAAGAATTGCTCGCTGAGATTAACCAGCTTGGCATCGGCCCTATGGGACTTGGCGGAAAAACAACTTGCCTTGGCGTAAAAATAGCCATGCACCCTTGCCACATCGCAAGCCTGCCGCTGGCAGTCAACGTTCAGTGTCATTCTTCCAGAATTAAGGAGGTTACACTCTAATGGCTACCTACAATATGACAGCCCCGCTGAAAGATGAAGATGTCGCCAAACTGCATGCAGGTGATGTGGTTAAACTCTCAGGTACTATCTACACAGCGCGCGATGCAGCCCATAAACGCCTTTGCGACATGCTGGATAACAATGAAGAGCTGCCTTTTGAACTACAGGGCGCAGTAATCTACTACGTAGGTCCTAGCCCTGCCCCTGAAGGCAGACCTATCGGCTCGGCTGGTCCTACCACCAGCTACCGTATGGACACCTATGCTCCGCGGCTACATAGCCTTGGCGTTAAAGCAAGCGTTGGCAAAGGGAAACGCAGTCCGGAAGTGCGCAAAGCGTTGCAAGAACATACAGGTGTTTATTTTGGCGCAACAGGCGGTGCCGGGGCGCTCCTCTCCCAGTGCATTACCAGCGCCAAAATAATCGCATTTGAAGATTTAGGTCCCGAGGCAATTCGAGAACTGACTGTCGATAACTTCCCGCTGCTTGTGGTGAACGACAGCTATGGTGAAGAGCAATACGCAAAACCGAACTTCGAATTTTAACTCAACAAAAAAAGGAAAAAGATAATGGCATTGTTCACTAAAGAAGAAGCCCTTGAGTATCATAAGCTTCCACGTAGAGGTAAAGTTGAAGTTATCCCTGTAAAGCCTTGCGGATCACAAAAAGACCTCTCCATGGCGTACTCACCGGGTGTTGCAGAAGCATGTAAAGCTATTCACTCTGACCCTGCTGCTGCTGCACTATATACAGGTAAATCCAACCTTGTTGCAGTTGTTTCCAACGGCACAGCGGTTCTTGGTCTCGGCAATATCGGTCCTCTTGCAGGTAAGCCGGTTATGGAAGGAAAAGGTGTTCTCTTCAAAACATTTGCAGATATCGACGTGTTTGACATCAACCTTGATGTCACCGACGCCGACGAACTCATCCGCATTGTAAAAGCTATGGAACCGACCTTCGGCGGCATCAACCTTGAAGACATCAAGGCTCCTGAATGCTTCTACATTGAAGATGAACTTAAAAAAATGATGAATATTCCTGTGTTCCATGATGACCAGCACGGAACAGCCGTTATCTCCGGTGCGGGTCTCATCAACGCATGTGAGATAACAAACCGTAAAATTGAAGATTTGAAAGTTGTTGTCGTAGGCGCAGGTGCTGCGGGTATCGCGTGTACAAAGTTCTACGTACAAATGGGTATCGACCCTCAAAACATCTTCATGTTTGATTCACGCGGCTTGATTCATAAGGGTCGTAATGATCTCAATCCATTCAAAGCTGAATTTGCTCAGGAAAAAGATTTAGGTTCTCTTGAGGAAGTTATTAAAGGAGCAGACTGCTTCCTTGGTCTTTCCACTAAAGGACTTCTTTCTAAAGATATGGTTCGTTCCATGGCAAAAGACCCTGTTATCTTTGCAATGGCAAATCCTGACCCTGAAATCACCTATGACGACGCCAAAGAAGCCAGTCCTAACTGCATTATGGGCACGGGTCGCTCTGACTATCCTAATCAGGTGAACAATGTCTCCGGCTTCCCGTATATCTTCCGCGGTGCTCTTGATGTAGGCGCAACCATCATTAACGAAGAAATGAAAGTTGCCGCCGCACAATCACTTGCAGACTTAGCTAAGGAACCGGTTCCTAGCGAAATCTGCGATGCATACGGTGTAAAATCCCTTTCCTTCGGCATTGATTACATTATTCCTAAGCCTCTCGACCCACGCGTTCTTGAATGGGAAGTTCCTGCCGTTGCCCAGGCAGCAATGGACACTGGCGTTGCAACAATGCCTATCCAAGACATGGAAGCGTATAAGCAAAGTCTCAAGCAACGTATATCCGCTTCTCACGAACGAATCGCCCCATTCGTAGCTAGTTACTACGACTAATCAGTGCCACAGAAAACCGCCTGCAGCGGCAACTGCAGGCGGTTCCTGAAAGCGCGATGTCTGTTAAACAAACCGCGCAATATCGTTCCCCCGTAACAGAGGATACGACATGAAAAAAATTATCACTATTCTAGCACTTATTGGAATCATCATCATTGCAGGCAGCTCATTTGCATTAGCTGCTGCTCCACCGGAAGCAGGACTGCTTGATGCCTATCTAACCCTCGGCATTCTGGTTATTGCCGCAATTCTGTTTTTCTCTGATATTATTCCGCTTCCTGTAACAGCAATGCTTGTTCCTGTTTCGCTGAGCATGCTGAACATTATTCCTGCAAAAGCTGCTTTTGCAAACTTCGGTAACAAATGGGTAGTTATTTTTATGGCAATGTTTATTGTCGGTGAATCTACCTTTATCACCGGATTTGCAGATAAAATTGGTAAAGCTACGGTAAAGCTCTCCAAGGGCAGCGAAATTAGACTGCTCGTACTTGCCATGTGCTCCGTAGGCGTACTCTCCGCATTTCTGTCTAACACAGGGACAACTGTTGTAGCTATTCCAATGATTATGGGCATGTGTGTTTCAGCAAACATACGCCCGAGTAAAATTCTTATGCCAGTTGCATTTGCAGCCTCTCTTGGCGGTACAATGACATTGGTCGGCACACCACCAAACGGTCTTGTTAACTCCGTTCTCGAAAAAATGGGACCTGCGGGTATCCAGCCGTTCGGCTTCTTTGAGTTCGCAAAGATCGGCAGTATCCTCTTTGTTGTCGGCATCTTATACTATACTTTCATCGGACACAAATTCCTTCCAGACAACACTGCCGAATGTGAACAGACAGAGATTGCAAAGCCTTCCCGTCCTGAAAAAATGTGGTGGTCGCTGCTTATATTCTTCTTTGTCGTCGTTGCCATGGCAACTAAAATTATGCCGCTGGTTACCGCTGCCATGCTTGGTGCATGTCTGGTAATTATCACTGGCTGTATTACAATGGAAGAGGCATACAAATCTGTAGACTGGACAACTATTTTCCTATTCGCAGGTATGCTCTCCATGTCCTCAGCAATGAAATCATCCGGCGCTGCACAGCTTATTGCCGACACAGTAGTTCATTATGTAACAAGTCCATATGCCCTGCTTGCCGTTGTCTGTGCAGTTACCGCGCTGGTTACAAACTTTATGTCTAACACTGCAACTGCGGCTCTTATGGCTCCGCTTGCTATTCCTATTGCAGTAAACAGCGGACTTTCCCCACTGCCATTGGTTATGGGTATTGCAATGTCAGCCTCAGCTTGTTTCCTTACTCCGGTGGCAACCCCACCGAACACGATTGTACTCGGTCCGGGTAAATACACATTCAGCCAGTACGTTAAAGCTGGTTGGCCACTTCAGGTCATCAGTTTTGTAATAATTGTTGCCGTTGTTCCTCTGATCTGGCCATTCTATCCAGCAGGACAATAATGTTTAGAATGACCAGTGCAACGCAGCACCATCCTACAACCATAAAGAGTCTGAAGCCTCCGTAACACTTCAAACAAAAAAAGCTCATCTTGCAGCAAGGGTGAGCTTTTTATTTTTTCCAAACAGGAAATTGCACCGTAGAATCAGGTTTGCGACTTATATTACAACTCGAATATGCGCTTTTTAACAGGCACGGAAGCTACAGCAACAGAGACTGAAGCTGGCATAGGGGTAACTTTTACGGAGTCAGTAGCTGGAATCGAGACAGAAATATCTGCTGGTACTTCTACAGGAATACTTTCGCCATTAGCTTGAGCTTCAGCAACACGGCGTTCATAGGCTGCCTGCCGGTCTGCATTATGAACCATTTTGCTTTCATTCTGGCGCATGATTTCGCTGATATCACGAACACCTGCTTTATCTGCCATTGCTTTCACCGCTGCTGCACGCTCTTCACGGCTGGCTTTAACACTATCCTGACTCACATTTGCAGCTAACAAGCTTGCCATTCCTGCAAGCTTACTTGCCTGGATACTTTTATTTGCTTTGTGCTTCGCCAGCATAGCCTTTGCGCCTCTGGATAACACAACGTCTTCCTTGGCAAACAAGTTAGAAATAGAGCCAGCATTTTTTTCCTCCATTTCAGCACGTCTGGCAGAAACGGATCGTGAAGAAGCCGGAGATACATTGTGATCCAGCATGGCAACCGAACCATGTAATAGATCTTGCTGGTTCTCCAATAACGCTTTTTGAGACTTCTCAGCAAGCTGTTCCATCTGTTCTTTAAGTACTTCTGAAAAGACTTTTGCGTTACTTTCTAGCATTCCGATCAGCTGCATAATACCCTCACATAGATAGTCATTCTTCTATCTATATATCGGACAACGCTACAAACACTTTAAGTAACTATCTAATTTTTATAAAAAAACACTTTGAACTTTAAACAAAACACAATTCATCACAGTACGACTTGGTTAGGTAAATCAGCTGCGCTCCGCTAACAATGGCAGCTTGCAGGGAAAGTATCAGCAGCAGAAGCACCTTCAAACAGCAACGAGCCTATTCATACATTTTCTCATCAGACAAACTCAACATTTTGTCTGATGCCGTTCTGGACCAAAAGGCATAGAGACATCCTATACGGTGGCATGCAATCGCTATTGCATATGCCCAAGCACTAAACCGGACAACACAATGAATAACAAACAACTGTTACAAAAAGCAGCAGCAGCGATTCGGGCTGAGCATGATGTGTGTGTTGAAGAGCTGGCAAGCTTGCTCAGAAAACACCAGCCACAGCATTATGCTGATGAGAAGCCTTTTGAAACTGCGCAACATCTTTCAAGTTTCTTTACGCACCTTACAAAATCCATGGATGAACATTCACTGGAACCGCTGAGTATTTTTTTTGCATCCACTGCACAAAAAAAAATTTCACGCGGCATTCAGCTTTCAGATATGCTTGAAGGAATTATGCTGGGGAAATATTGTATCTCACAGGCTATTTTACGACACACCCCAAGCTCTGAAGAACGTAACAATATATTAGCTGCCATTGACCTGCTGTACGTAGATCTCAATAAAATCACAGGTGAAAAATATGCCAATTTGCTCACCGCAGAACGCAATGCAGAACATGAACGTATAAAGCTGCTTCTTGAAGCAACAAAAGCTATCACCAGCTTTACAAATCCTCAAAAAACGTTGGAGCACCTAGCGCAAGTTCTCAGTGAAACCCTCGATCAAGGTTTTTGCATAATTTTTTTGCAAAACAGCGAAACACAAGGGCTAGCTCCTCATGCAAGCTGGGGGCACTCTTCTCCTGAATATAAACGATGCTTCGAAGGAGTGCGACTGTGTACCTCCGGTGATTCTATTACAGCTATCGGCGGCGAAAGTTTTGGAATCTGCGCCCTTAATTCTGAAAGCAGTGTGATTGCAGAACACATTCCAGATAAAATCCGGTCTGAGCACATGGCATTGTTCCCTATCAAAAGCAGCGCAGCCAGTTTACACGGTATCGCTATGATAGGCTCCAATACACCGCATTACACAATCCAACCTGAACAAAAAGAGCTTATTGAAGGCATCTTGCATACTGTTTCTGCCGCAGTAGAGCTTGCAGCAAGCATTAAAGATAAAGAACGCCAGCTTAAAGAAAGCGAAAGCCTACGCCGTGTGGCTAATTTGCTTCTCCAACACCCTGAGGCAAAGACAGAATACGTCCTGACGGTTATTTGCGATGAGGCACGCAATATTGTTCAAAGTACCGGCAGCCAGATTCTTTTAAAAGACGGTAACGATCTCAAGCTGTGCTGCGGGTCGGGAACACCTCAGCTACCTGTTTCAATATTTCCTATTGCCACCACAAAGTATGGAGAAATTCTTCAAAAAGGCGAAGCTGCGATTATTACTGACGCGCAAAAAGAAATTCCAGAAGCAGAACGCAGTGTTGCCGCGAATACTATGCTCATAGTTCCCCTTATCCAGTGCGGCACAGCCATTGGATTGCTTCTTCTTTCTAATAAAGAAACCGGATTTGATCTGATTGATAAAAATATTATCGAATTATTTGCCGGACAAGCTTCCATGGCGTTACGCAACGCCACTCTTTCGGAGCAAAGTGACAAACTGGTTGTGGCAGAAGAACGCCAAAGATTAGGGCGCGAACTCCATGATTCCGTAACGCAGGCATTATATGCTGTTACGCTCTGTGCAGATGCTGCAAACCGCTCCATGTCACGAGGTATGCAGGAAACTGCTGCTGAACAGCTCCATGCACTGCGTGAAATGGCACAGCAAGCCATGCGCGACATGCGCTCACTTATCTTTGATTTACACCCGCCCGAACTGGAAAATGAAGGTCTGGGTGGCGCTATACAGTCACGCATGAACTCGGTAGAAATCCGCTCCGGTTTAAACGCAAAGCTTTATGTACAGGGCGAAGAACGCCGTCTTACCCATTCGACCGAAGACGAACTCTTTCGCATTGCTCTGGAAGCACTGAGTAACACAACAAAACATTCCCGTGCGCAGGATGTTTCAGTCACCCTTACATACGCCCCTGAGTCTGTTACCATGGTAATAACTGACAACGGAAACGGATTTGAAATTGACCAGCTCCCTACTGGCGGTATGGGGTTACGAAATATCCGCGAGCGGGCTCAAAAAATACACGCGGAACTCACTATAAACAGTACAAAAGGTGTCGGAACTACAATTACACTTATAGTACCGGCAACTCGCTAGGAGCACGGTTATGGCAGCACCTATTCGTGTTTTACTTGTTGATGACCATGACATTGTCCGCATGGGGTTACGAGGCTTTCTTTCTGGATATGATGATATTGAAATAGCAGGCGAAGCAGCAAATGGACAACAGGCGGTTAAACTGGCAGCAGAACTTGCTCCGGACATTATCCTTATGGATATGGTCATGCCCGTTATGGACGGGATTCAGGCTATTCAAGCAATCCGCGATCGCAAATTACGCGGAAATATTATCGTTCTCACCAGTTTTGCGACAGATGATAAAGTGTTTCCAGCCATTAAATCCGGTGCAATGGGATATTTATTAAAAGATTCTGCACCAGAAGATCTGCTTAAAGCAATCCGTAAAGTGCACAAGGGAGAGCCTTCACTCGCACCGGATATTGCCCGCAAACTTTTGGCTGAAATATCACTGCCGGATAAACCGGAAACCCCAACGCCTGAACCGCTTACTCCTCGCGAAGTTGATATTCTGCGCCTTGTAGCTCAAGGAAAAAGCAATAAGATCATTGCGGAAGAAGTTTTTGTCAGTGAAGCTACAGTACGCACCCATATGACAAACATTCTTTCCAAGCTTCACCTTGCCAACCGCGTACAAGCTACGCTGTACGCCCTGCGGGAAGGTCTGGCATCATTATCCTTAGAAAAATAGTTAGTTAAACAAGACTGCGACTTTTATCGTAGTGACCATTCCGACAATTAACACAGATGATTGCTGTTATGTTCCGCCTTCCCTCTGATGCATTCAATGCTTGTGCACAGTATTCTGCATACGAAATACATCACAAGGAGCGTTTAGATGGAAAAAGTCAATATAGGCCCACAAGGATTCACTCTTCCTATGCCTCAAGCCATTTTAGGGACACACATAGAAGGGCGTCCAAACTACATGGCTTTAGGCTGGGTTACCCGCGTGAACTACTCACCGCCCCTTATTGGTATCGGTGTACATAAAGGACACGCAACGCATCAGGCTATCACAGAAACCGGTCAGTTCAGCATCAATTTTCCATCTACAGAAATGGTGAACATTACAGATTATGTTGGACTTGTTTCCAATAAACGCGTCGATAAATCAGAGCTTTTTGATCGATTTTACGGAGAGCTGAAAGATGCACCGCTTATCAAGGAATGTCCCCTTTCTTTAGAGTGCAAGCTATACGAAACAGTCTCTCTGCCAACGAATACTCTGTTCATTGGTGAAATTGTGGGCACATGGTGCGAAGAAAGATATATGACCGACGGCGTGCCGGACATTTCTAAAATTAAACCGTTTGTGCTGACCATGCCGGACAACCGTTACTGGGAAGTTGGTCGGTGTGTGGGGCATGCATGGAAAGCTGGTAAAGCGCTTAAAAAATAACTGGCTATCCTTTCCTTTCAACACAAAAAAGCTCTCGCAACTAGTTGCGAGAGCTTTTTCTTTACCGCTTGCACAGAAATTTCTAGAAAATCACTCGCCAAAACAGCCCATCTGTTTCGACATAGACCACGTTTGAATTTCCGGTTTGCCGTTGAGAAATTCACTCAACTCACTTTGAACATTTTTAAACGCGTCGCTGTTAAGATGCTCCTGAAACGCCTTTTCTGAAGCAAAATGCTCATACACAAAAAACACTGTCGGGTTTAGTTGATCCTGATGCATAGTATGCAGCAAAAGCCCTTCATGATGCCTGCAATTTTCTGCAAGCTGCTGAGTATACTGTCGCAAATCCATTACCTTGTCTTGCTTAGCCCGCAGCAAAACAGTCACAATAAACCTGTCTTCCACTTTCATGCTCACCCCATTTGAAAGATAATTCTTCACACAGGTTCGAACTAAGTGCCAGCCGTTGGCAACGATTTGCATCTTCGCCATCAAACAGCAACACCCGCCCGTTATTCCCGACCTACTCCAACACACACGATCCAGCAGAAATACAACAGAGATAACAACATAAAAATAACGATATGCAATGCAACTTTTTCACTATTGTCAAATACGACTTTTTTCGTAGAAATTGCATGCAAGGCACAAAAAAGACCGCACAATACTGTGCGGCCTTACAAACAAAATAGCTATTCTTACGTATTCAAATTACCACAAAATAGACTGCGGGGTCATTTGAACACTCAGAATTACGATACTGTTGCGGTAGCTTTCACTGCTTTTTCAGGAGAAGCTGCAATATCAGCAGCAGCGGTAAACAGAACATCTGTAGAGCTGTTAAGAGCGGTTTCTGCGGAGTCCTGAATTACGCCGATAATAAAGCCAGCAGCTACAACCTGCATGGAGATATCATTCGGTACACCAAAGAGGCTACATGCCAGAGGAATAAGGAGCAAAGAGCCACCAGCTACACCGGAAGCACCACATGCAGAAATGGAAGCGATAAGGCTCAGCAACAATGCTGTCGCAATATCAACCTGAATACCGAGGGTATGAACAGCTGCAAGTGTCATTACGGTAATCGTAATCGCAGCACCGCCCATGTTTACTGTCGCGCCAAGCGGGATAGACACAGAGTATGTATCTTCGTGAAGATTCAGACGCTTACAGAGTTCCATGTTTACAGGAATGTTAGCAGCGGAACTACGGGTGAAGAATGCGGTGATACCACTGCCTTTCAGGCAAGTGAACACAAGCGGGTACGGGTTCTGCTTTGTTTTGAACCAAACAATTGCAGGGTTTACAACAAGAGCAATAATACCCATGGATGTAAGCAGAACTAAAATCAAATGGCTGTATCCGGCAAGAGCTTCAAAACCGGTAGTTGCTACGGTATTAGCAACAAGACCGAAAATACCGAGTGGTGCAAAACGGATAACAAGCTTAACGATCATGGAAACGCCGTCAGCAACATCGCTCAGTACGGACTTGGTGCTTTCGCCCGCATGCTGGAAGAAGAAGCCCAGAGCGATAGCCCATGCGAGGATGCCAATAAAGTTACCACTGGCAAGAGCATCAATTGGGTTATCAACAATTTTGAAGAGCAGAGTATTGATAACTTCGCCAATGCCGCTTGGAGGAGTTGCACCAGTATCTGTTGCAACAAGGGTGAGAGTGGTTGGAGCGACAAAGCTCATTACAACAGCAACTAATGCTGCCATAAAGGTACCCACAAGGTACAGAGTAACAATAGCACGCATGTTTGTGTGCGCACCTTTTTTCTGGTTTGCAATAGACGATGCAACAATGACAAACACAAGAATTGGTGCCACCGCCTTAAGTGCTTTAACAAACAAGTTACCCAGTACGCTTACTGATTTAGCGGCATCCGGAGCAATCATTGCTACGATAACGCCGAAACAAATGCCCATCACAATCTGTAGTACTAAACTACCAGATGCGATTCTTTTTACGATATCCATCAGTTCTCAATCCTTCCAAAAAATTATAAAACGCTATACACCTAAAGTATGGCTCTTAGAAGATATATCACAATTCTGTCAATATATTATTCATATAATAAGATGCAGCTACGTCATAGACACAAAAAAAGCTCTTACTTTTCTTGTAAAAGCTTTTCTTATCTAACGGTATTCCCAACTCATTACCATAGTATTACTTTCAATAATCGCTGACATACTATCATCTATTCGCCATGCCTTTTCCCACAATAGACATTTTTTGCAAAACTACAGTCAGCTACTACCCTAGTAACATCATCGGCACATAATACTACTGGGTACACATTCAGGTCGAAGTCACTTCTACTTTTTCGGTTCAGAAATATTCATAAGAATTTCAGTTACAAATTTTTCACGTTCCTGAATACTCCAATAGTCCACAACATACCGTTCATAGACTTCAGGACCTAAGGTATGATTATGCTCTTCAGCCCATTGAGCAATCCTTTCATAGGTCTGATTAATGTTCTCATGGTCGCCTATGTGGTACGCAGAGACCATCATTCTCCCACCAAAGTGCGCCTCTTTTTCAGGGTCACACTTTTTGAGAGTTTTCTGAAGCACAGTTGCGTGTTGGCAATTTCCCTTCATTTTTTCTTCATAATCAGGGAATCGGATAATGACAGGCCCGGTAATCTCGTTGTCGATGGATTCAATATAATTGGTGAACTCTATATTAATGATGGAGGCACGGTAATCATACTCAAAGTCCTGATCGTAAAAACAATACGATCCATCCTCAACAAACTTCACTGAAACATTCTGTACTTTGTAAAGCAAAACAGATTCTGCTTCCAACACCAGATCGTACCAGTCTTTCACTGAGGTGTAGTTTCGAAAAACAGCCTCTTCTACTTCACGCAACTCTTTAAGCTTAGATTTGAAAGATTCTCTTAAGGTTCGGTAGTCCCCTCTCTCGATAACATCTTTCATTTCTGAGAGCTTAAAGCCCATCTGCTTATAATATTTGATAACAGGAACAGCCAACAATGACGCTCTGGAATAGTATCTATAATTATTGCCGCAGGATCTGTCTGGTTTAATTATGCCAATTTTATCGTAATGGCGCAGAGCCTTTTTTGACAAGCCGCAAATCTTACTGACTTCTCCTATTGAATAACTACTTTTGGATTTCACAACCACCCTCCGCTTACACACAGCGCAAATAAAACAAAGTATCTTAACGGGACATAGCTCAAATCTTGTATGTCGGGTTGTTAATCTTGAAACCAGCCATCAGACAGATACATCCACCATGCCAAACAGCAAAAGCAACGAAAATATCTTCAAGGTCGTTGCGACGCGCCTGCACAATACACAAATAGAAAACTATACCTATCGGATACTCGCTTTCATCGTTACTGCCTCCGGTGGGCAACGACGAATCAACAATCCACACACAAAAACACTTTTTGATGATATATAATTACCACAAAAGTTCAAGACCCACACATGTTGCAGTCTTATCTACACTTTTGCATTACCAAAACAAAGCTGTTGCTTTAAGCACCCGCACAAAAAAATCCCCCTGATGAGACGCTCATCTCAGCAGGGGGAAAGAAGCATTAGTTACAAATACATGCTACCAATGCCGAAGAACGGCACTAGTCTTTGATGTAGTAATTAATGGTAGCAGCACCTTCTTCGTGCGCACGGTAGTATACTTTAAGCTCATTGTCAGAACCCATTTCAAAACGAGTTTCTTCTAAGAGACCGTTTGCTTCTGCTGTCATAATAGCGGAAAGCATAGAAGGTCTTTTAAATGCTTTGAAATGACCGTATTCGCTTTTGAGTGCGTCCATAACATCATCAACGCAAGCATCTTCAACTTTAGTAAAGTACTTCAACATTGCATAGTTAAGTGGCTTCATCTTACACCTCTTCTTTCTTTTTGAACAACTCAAGCGGGTTCATTGCTACAGTGAAGATACCCACGATCATAAGAACAGCAGCTGCCCATGCGATTGGAGGCATGGACCAACCGTCGATACCGAAGATGATACCGAGGATAATCCAACAACCGAATGGTCCCCAGAAAGAGAATGTGCCGTTACAAGACATACCGAGTGCTGCACCGCACATACCGTTGCCCTGGTACCAGAACATAAAGGTGAGGTAAGCACAAAGACCACTAACTGCGAACCAGATGATAGAGTCGCTGCAGAAGAGTGCTTCAGTTACGAGGTGAAGGGAATCGAAGCTACCAGACATTACCGCCATTACTGGGATAAAGATGAAAAGTGTAGAAAGAGCAGAGGTAGTCTGACGAATTGTGATAGCAATTTCAGAGTCGATCATGGATGTGCCGTAACCACAAACACAACCTTCAAAGCCCCAACCGAGAGCCGCGATAAATGCGATACAAATACCGAGGAACTGACCATCAGGAGCTTCGCCACCAAGGCTTGTGCTTGCAATCATGAAGCTAGCGAGGAAACAAATTGCGATACCGAGCATCATGCGAGCGTTCAGTTCCTGTTTGAACAGAACTCGACCAAGAATAGCGCCGATAGCAGGACAAAGAGCAGCAATAGGTACAACAATAGAACCAGCAAGCTGGAGACCTACAACATACGCAGTAGTAGCGATAGGACCACCGATAAGAGCAGCGGTAACCATAACTAAACCAGGTTTAGTTTTAAGGCAGCGGAAGAAGTCACCAAGACGACCGCGTGTTGCAGCAAGGGAAAGTGCCCACACAGCACTAAAACTGTCGTTCAATGCAGAACCAACAGCACCAAGGAAATATGTAATTACAAATGCAGTTAATCCTGCGGTGTTTGCACCATACCAGTCAGCCCAAACCCCTTTAGACATACCAAGGGTAAGAAATGCTGTGTAAAGACCATAAACAACAGCTGAAAGCAGCGCGATGCAAATACCTTTTGTACGAAAGCTCGCATCAAGCTTTTTCTTTGCTATAATAGCTTCTCTGCCTAAAACTACTTGACTCATAAATAAGAACCTTTTCTCAGTTAAGTTTCTTAATTTAGTTGCCCCCCAAAGGCAACACACATCATGACCACGACCACATCGCGAGCATTCCCGCACACTCCGTCAGTATGCGGAATCGTCGTAGCAGGTGAGCAGCGTGTAAATCATACAAGGCCCTCTCTCAGATTTACAGAATGTTCAAACTCGTTATGGCAGCCTAACTTCAAAATTTTGAGGTTTGTGCGCTTATTCTGCCGTTAGCAAACGTACGTTGAACAATTCAAACACCAAACGCTACGAGCATGTGGTTAAACAAAACGTGCAAACCAGTTTTGTTTGCACGTTTTGTTATTTACTTATTAATTAAGCTTCCTTGTTTTCAGGAAGGATGCACTCAACGTCTGCATGCGGACGAGGGATAACGTGTACGGAAATAACTTCACCAACACGCTGTGCAGCAGCAGCACCAGCATCAGTTGCAGCTTTAACAGCACCAACGTCGCCGCGAACCATTACAGTTACGAGACCGCTACCGATGTGCTCTTTACCAAGAAGAGTAACGTTAGCAGCTTTAACCATTGCGTCACTTGCTTCGATAGCGCCAACGAGGCCTTTAGTTTCGATCATTCCTAATGCATCATGCTTAGACATCTTATTCTCCTATTCCAATATTAATTTGCTATTTCAACGACGGACGCTGATGTAAGACTCATTGCGTTTGCTTCTTCCATGTCTACGTGAAGTTCCAGTGCGGAATCATCGGTGACACGGATTGCTACGTTGCGAAAAACACCGCCACGAACCCCGTCGAGTTCAATGCCGACCATCTGCCCATCTTTTACGCCATGTACCAATGCATCGCTTGTGTGCATGTGGATATGACGCTGAGCAACAATCAGCCCCTCTTTTAACTGAACAGATCCTTTCGGACCGATAAGTGTAGCACCCGGAGTTCCATCCAGATCTCCAGATAATCTTGCAGGAGCTTTAACACCAAGTTTAAAGCAGTCACCAGCAAGAATTTCAACCTGTGTTTTGCTACGCACAGGTCCAAGCACACGAACTTTTTCAATTGCCCCTTTAGGACCGCAGATAGTTACAGTTTCTTTGCAACCAAACTGTCCTGGCTGGGAGAGTTCTTTAAGTACAGTCAGCTGGTATCCTTCGCCAAACAATGCATTCACATCTTCCTGTGAAAGGTGCAGGTGGCGGTTAGAAATACCTACAGAAATACCATTTTTTTGTGCCTGGGGCTTTTCAACTGTTTTTTCAACAGCTTCAAGCAACAATTTCAACACTGCATCGTAACTACTACTCATCTACGCACCCTTCTGAAGAGCAGAAACCAGCGATGTAACTAAATCTACAAGGTGATCGTGTTCAATTGTGCTGCCTGTGTCAGAGCAACCGCCTGCGGAAGGAGTGCTGCATGCAACCTGTGGTTTACCAGTGTACTGAGCCAGTTCCGGGTAATTGAAGGTCAAATCATTTTCTGCAATTGTGCTGCAATCCTGCAACCCGTAAGCAATGCTCTTTTTGTTGATAAGGTGCATTGGAGTTACGTTTTCAGAAGTAGAGCTACCGCCCCATGTACCGCAACCGAGAGTAAATGCAGGTGCAAGACCGGTGCTGATACCAGTACCGCCCTGAGTACCACCTGTGTTTACAAGGATACGGGAAGATGGCTTGATGCTGAATTCTTTAACAACATTTTCATCTTCAGTGTGCAGGCTCATGGTGTGACCAATGCCGTTCTGAAGAAGCTTGATGCTAAGCTTACATGCTTCGTGCCAGTCTTTTACTGTGTAGAATGCAAGAACAGTGGTGAGCTTTTCGAAAGACAATGGGTATTCAAGACCAACGCCCTGCTGTTCGCCGATGAGTACGCGAGTGCCTTCTGGAATAGAGATACCAGCAGCAGAAGCGATCACCTGTGGTGCGCGACCAACAAATTTAGCATTCATTACGTGACCGTTCTTGAACAGAAGTGCGCAAACTTTCTTTGTCTCATCAGCAGACATGAAGTATGCACCCTGTTTTTTGAACTCAGCAATAACAGCTTCTCTGTTGCATTCTTCAACAATGATAGACTGTTCTGAAGCGCAGATTGTACCGTAATCGAAGGTTTTACTTGCAAGGATGTTGGTAACAGCCTTTTCGATTTTAGCAGTACGCTCGATGTATGCAGGGGAGTTACCGGCACCAACACCCAGAGCAGGTTTACCTGCGCTGTATGCGGCTTTAACCATGCCAGGACCACCTGTAGCAATAATCATTTTTACTTCAGAGGAGTGCATCAATTCGTTTGTTGCAGGCATAGAAGGCTTGGACACACAAGAGATAATTCCCTGTGGAGCGCCTGCGCTAACTGCTGCGTCGCACATGAGACGAACTGCTTCCATTGTACACTTGCATGCAGCTGGGTGCGGTGCAAAAACAATAGCGTTGCGAGATTTAATAGCAATCATCGCTTTGTAAATAGCAGTAGAGGTAGGGTTAGTTGAAGGTGTGATACCCATAACCAAACCTACAGGCTCAGCAATTTCGATAACCTTGCGGCTTCTATCTTCATTGATTACGCCAACAGTTTTGAGTGACTTGATAGAATCATACAGCACCTGCGATGCCATGTGGTTTTTGTATGTTTTATCAGGCACGTTACCGAAGCCGGTTTCTTCAACTGCCATGCGTGCAAGTCTTACTGCATTTTCTTTTGCAACCTGTACCATGGAGCAAAGAATAGCATTAATAGACTCTTCTGTGTAACTTGCAATTTTCTCAGCAGCGATGTTGCCCTGCTGGGCAAGATCTCGTGCTTCCTGAACGGACTGTAAATCGTAGTCCATAATTATGCTCCTCTAGCATCTCATCATTTATTCAACGAAGCGTAGTAACGCTTAAATACTTCCACCAGTGTGCGCTTTTTCACTTTGGAAAGTTTCTTCGATTCAATAGGAAGGTCAGCATATTCACGAGCCAGAACCTTAAGCTTTGCCAAGGTCAGTTTCGTTAATGCGCCAATTACTCCCTCTGCACCCTGTTCTTCCCACAATGCATCCACATTACTTTTGCTCATGGTTGCATTTTTGGTTTTAACCGGTACGACTTTCTTTTCGGGTTCAGAGACAAGCGGCATCTGCTCAACAGGAGCTACAACAGGTTCTGATACAGTGGGTTCAAGTTCCTGTTTTTCAGAAACTTTTGAAGAATTGGTAGGTTCTTCTTTTGTCTCAGGCTCTGTTATTTCCTGTGTTGCTTCTACAGTTGAATCTACTTCTGCTTCTTCCTGCTCCACCACATCAGCAGTGTCGCTTTCAGATTTATCAGCATCGGATTCAACAATTTCACTTTCCTCTGTTTTTTCCCTGCTTACAGTCTCTGCAATAGGTTGCTGAACTACTTCCGATTCCGGAACATCAGAACCAATGGGGTCAACAGGCGGTTCAGGCTCTTCATTACCGCCGGTAGGCGGTGGAGTGAACAGATTGTCGATTACTTCCACATCCGGTCTCGGAATCACATGGCTGGAACGCAGAGCACTGCTATCCAACCGTTCTAATGCAGCTTTTGCTGCATCAACAGCAGTTTGTACTGCAGAAACATCACCGGCAACAGTGACAGTGACAAGCCCTCCGCCTACATACGTTCTATCTAAAAGATGAACTTCAGCAGACTTGAGCATTACATCTGCACATTCAATGGCAGGAAGAAGTCCTTTTGTTTCTATTAACCCAAGAGACTTCATTGATTATCCTTTTGACTGCGGAAATCTGGAGTAGAACAAACGAGCGTAGTTTGTAGCTTCCCAGATAACTTTAGCTCCTGCAGGAACGCAGAATACATCACCAGCTTCTGCTGATACAGTCTGTCCGTTGATGGTAATGTTCAATGCACCTTCAAGCAGGTGGAAATTGGCTTCACAAGCAAAATCCTGTTCAAAACGGGACTGATCAATTTCGAAAAAACCGGAATGGATCTGACCATCGTTTTTGCCAATTACTTCCTGAGAACATGCAGTTGCACCGGGGGTACCGGTTTCAAACGGTTCCATCTTTACGGAGTTTCCCCGAACGATTTTTCCGCCACCGACAGCCTGAGAAACATATCCCTTGCTCACGATGTCTTTTAAAAATTCGTCCAGCATTCCGCGTTCATATAGTGCTTTTAATGCCGCGTAGATAAGATCGCTGCTGATAGCTCCATCGCATGATGGTGCAGCAGGTGCTGCACACGGTGCTTGCGGTGGTGCACCTTCAACAATTTCTATCTCAGCAAGTTTTGCAGCATCTTTCGCAGAGGGGGTCAAAATAGTATTCGCATCGATATACAGTGTTGATTTACCTTGTTCGATGAGGGTCTCAACGTCCTTTGCACAAATAACTTTTTTCATTTCTTCACACCTCCTTCTCTGTTTCTGCGCTTATAACAACCTAGATCACTAACGTTCGCTTAAAGCAGTGCAGGTATCAGCTTTGTAGAAGGCGAAGGAATGACCTCTGCATTAACCAGTAATCCTTTAGACTTCATAACTTTCTTTGCCTGATCGACACCTGCGCTTACCGCAGCAACGTCGCCTGTAAAGGTAAAGAATGCTTTGCCGCCCAAGCCATTTCCGAGGCGCAGCTCAATAGCCTCTACGTCCACAGATTTGAGTATTGCATCAGCAGCAATAACCATTGTGGAGATAGAGAAGGACTCTACAATACCAATCGCACCCATGTGCTCAGGCATTGTTGCGCCTGAAATAGCAGGGAAAATATCCTGAGATACGTTTGGAATCATAATAAAATCAACCAAGTATTCTTTGGCGTGCTCTTCACCGACCTGTACGGAGTTTTCTACAGAAGCTACGTCACCGGTGATGATGACGAAGTACTTACCCGGACAAGTTGAAACTGCGGCCACAACTTCGACCTCAGCTACTTTGACCATCTGATCGACGGTGAAAATGCCCTTCGCAATACTTGTAAATTCAACCATTCCGATTGCGTTACCCATCTCAGCCCCTTCTTATCGCGATATGATCTTTCTCAATTCCCACAACAGTGCCTGCAATGCTTGAGTGAGCCGGAGCGCCCAGCTTGCCATCCGCGATGGCGGCAACACACTGTCCAGCAAAGACGGTATCGCCTACTGCAACAGTCGGCACAGCAGGTGCACCCACGTGAGAATTAATTGAAATACGAACAGTCTCCGGTGTGCATTCAACTTCCTGCATTGGAGCAGGCTTGTCATAAGCACTTAGTCCCAGCCGTGCTGTCAGTCGTTTACTTGGTACCTGACGGTACTCACGGTTCTGACGGGCTGTAGGTTCTTCGCCGGTTGCTTCGTAACGAATATTCAACTCAGCAAGATCACGCTTAAGCGCATCGTTTGCGAGCTTAGGATGCAAGCCAGCAGGACAAGAGAACAATTCACAAAGGTTACACATGCAGCAAAGCTGAGCATGTTTCTTCCCTTCGACGCCTTCGAGTCCGTAGTTTTGAATACGCATAGATTTATGCGGTTCAACATTATGCCCGATAAGATAACGGGGACATAAATCTGTACACATGCGACACTGGGCACATGCAGAAATATTCACGCGGCGAGCCTGCTCAACAGTCGTGGTCTTTTTGGTGATAAGAGAATGATCCTTTTTAAGGATGACAAAGCCCTTATGCTTTTTACCGACAAACCCGCTAAGATCAGTCATCACAGGTCCCATCATCGGACCACCGTCGATAACTGCGTAGTCGTCAAATGAATCAAGACCGCTCTGCTTAAGCACGTCCATAATTGGAGTGCCAACAGGAACTTTAACAGTCACTCGGTTAGGGATATCCCCTGCAACTGTGATGAATTTTTCAGTTACCGGCAGACCTTTTTCTGCGTTGTAGATGTTTAACGCCGTCTCGGAGTTAACAACAACACAACCAACATTAAGAGGGATACCAGCTTCAGGCACGGAGCGTCCGGTCACGGTGTACACCAAAATCTGTTCGTCACCTGCCGGGTACACATCAGGAAGCAATGCTATTTCAACGAACGGTGCAGCGTTAAGCGCTTCAATACGTTCCTGCAAAATTGAAATAACTTTTTTATGCTTATCCTTGATGCACAAATACGCTTTCTTAGCGCCGACAGCCTTGCCAGCACTTTGGAAACCCAGAATAATTTCATCAGGATATATTTCCATCAACTGCTGATCCACACGCAGCAGCGGTTCACACTCTGCACCGTTAAGCAGAATAAACTCTGCGGTAGCAGAAAGTTTTACGTGCGTTGGAAATCCTGCACCGCCAGCGCCAATAACGCCGGCTTCTTTAACTTGCTCAATCAGATTCACTTGTATCTCCAGATATTGGCAGTTCACAGTCTTCATCAATGATGCCGACGATCACCGCGTCTACAGGAACATTTACATCATCAAGCATTCGACTAGCCGGTGTGCCAGTACACACAATAACTCTGTCGCCGATTCCGGCACCGACGGTATCTACAACCGTCATGCTTTCTCCGGCGCGGCTTCCCCCCAAAAGTTCCACAAGCATAAGCTTGAGTCCTCTCATAGATTCAGCCTTACGGGTCGACCAGACACTACCGACAAGTTTTGCAACTAACATGCGTTGTATCCTTCCTTTAGCTTACGTTTAATCTCTGCCATAGCAGACTCAACAGAAGCCGTATCTCCCATAATGGCGAGCAAGATCATATTCTGCGGGCAGTTGCCTTTAATATCTTCAACTTCAACGCCAACAGCTTTTTCAGCGATATCAGCGGCAACAACCATATCGATCATTTTGCCCTGAAGAAGCCCTATCGCATCAACCGTGTCAGGCACGGAAGATTTGCCGGACCCTTTGCGTCGAAGCAAAATATCCAATGCTCCAGAAGAAGGGGATTTGATTATGCGAAATTCCATAATGAAATCTCCCAATTACTCTTCTGGTTTACAGCTAAGTGCTATCCCTAAAGGAGTAACGAACATCGGGTTCTTTGGTTTGTGTGTGTAAATGCCGGTGCGTTTTTCAATGACTTTTTCAATTCCAGCCAGACAGCAGGTACCACCGACCAATGAAATTTCCTGAACATCATGCCCTTCAATGTGGGTATTGATGATGGTAGCTATCTTTTCGATAACAGGTCGTAATACTGGAAGAAGCTCTTTGTGGTTTTTCGCATTACGCTTAAACTTGTCAGCTTCATCAAAAGGCAACTTGTACGCGCCAGAAACAACGAGAGTAAAATGAGTACCGCCTGTTGCGTCATCTGCAACATAGATAACTTTTCCATCTTTAAGGATTGAAATACCGGTAGTACCACCACCGATGTCTACAACCGCTCCGTTGGAAATATTAAGTACTTCGTTAGCTGCTGTCGGTTCATCAAGAAGCTCTGTCAGTTCAAAACCGGCACCTTCGACAACGTTTTTAATTGCACCGGAATCGAGTGCGTTTGTGCCCGGAGGAATAGCAGAAGCAGCATAGATAAGCTCTGTGCCAAGCTTTTCTTCAACCTCTTGTTTAAGCTCACGGACAATCTGAACAGCGCCAATGTAGTCTACAACCATACCGTCACGAACAACGTCAGCGTAGCGGTAGGCACCAGCAACAGGCTTGTGGTTTTCATCCAGTACGGACACAACAACACATGCTGTACCAAGGTCTACGCCTGTATAGTAAACTGGAGACTTTTTCTTAATTGGCTTTTTTACTGCCTTTTCAAACTGCTGAACCAGTTTGTCGCAGTATTCAAAATTTATGCGTTTCTTTGACATTCGTTCCCTCCTAATGCTGTGCAAATCATTTGCGACAGAACATTGCGAATTTGATTGACGCGAACACCGAAGTTGTTCTCATCGTGGCTCGTTCCGCAAAAATCCATCACGGAGACTTCAAGCTTATGCATGGCACAGCGTAACTTGTTAAGAAGCAAAATCTCTTTTCCGTTGGGAAGGTGCATATGTTCCGCTGTAATTTCAAAACAGTCATCCAACGGACTGGAAAAATTCTCTTTGGTGATGCCGTAGCACTCTTCAAATTCGAGATCCTGCAATGGTGTATTTTCACCGAGTGATTCGTGCATTGCCGCAATGTCCTGTCCCACAGCAACAACACGCTGCGAAAGCGCAATATCACGACCTTGCAGTTCGCAAGCTACAAGTAAAAAAGTATTGGCGATTGATTTAAGCTCAGAGCTTAAGCGCTGCTTTTTCCAGTCGATGGCGTTGGAATCAGCTGCCTGCTCGCCAGCAGTGTTATCAGAATGTTTCGGAGCTGATGAGGTTGCGGAACCAGCAGGGCTATCTTCCGTTACAACCTTAATGCGTTTATCGCTCAGGAACTGACGCGCACCGGGGGTAAGCCGTACGTCCTTCGTTAAATTGAAGGTCGTAAGTGCTTCTTTTCTGTGCAAGAGACGAAGGTCTTCTTCAGTAATAAATCTCATCTACTGTTCCTTTCACGTACGAGCATCAAATAGATGCTGTAATAACTCCGAAACCCCGATTCCCTCTGTCACACTGACGTCGAAAAACGGTTTCTGCACGCCATAATGCTCGAGTTGCCTGTAGCAAAATTTCTTATTTTCCGGCTTAACACTGCAACGTGTTACTATTCCGGAAACTGGACATCCGAATACTTTAGCGAAACCGGGAGCACCCACAGCAGAAGGTTGCGATTGGTTGACAATAAACAGCACATGAAAGGCATGGTTCTGTGCTATCGCAATGAGATGATGATATCTCCCGGGACTTTCAAAATATCCTCCCGGCACTTCTATTGTGTGCTTTCCGTAAACAACTTCCTGTCGGCTGCGATGTGGTTGAACAAGAAGGTCAGATTGACCGTAGCTATCCAGCACATTGGCAAGAGTTGTTTTACCGCTAGCGGTTGCCCCAATGAGCATTATTCTGCGTTTTACCATTCCAATAAACTATGAGCGGGTTACTGCTCCAGCTGTAAAGCCCAAGGTACGTGCCAAGGTTTCCACCACTGCGCTCAGCGCTGTTTCCACACTTTCCACATTACCGGTGAGTACAACAGAACCTGTAAAACGATCTAAAAAGCCTATTTCTACGTCTGCTGCTTTGGTAGCAATATCGGCGGCAATAATTGAGGTTTCGTACGGGGTAAGAGTTAAAATCCCCAATGCACCTTTTTCTTCCACCCCAAGCCGCTCATAAATATCGGACATAGGAGCCGCAATAACGTGGGCGATTGTTACTTGTTTACCTGGAACGTTTTCTTGAATTCTTCGTTCCAATTCATGGGGTTGAGTTTTGTGCATTCTGCCACCCTTGCATTTACAGCATTATATTTTGCGCAATAACCACCACATTTAATTGAGCATTACCAGTGAGTAAGAAAAAGGTCTTATGCACTGAAAGCAGCGTGCTCATGTGGATTACTATCCCCTGCCTGCCGCAGACAGGCAGGGAAAATACGATTAATGCCTTACAGTCGTAACTGGGAAATCGTGTGCTTTGAACTGGTTCTCAACTCGTTCCAGCTCTTCGTCACTCATGGCAAAGTCACCCTTCATTGGGTACTCCCTGCCAAGCTGTGCGTATTTGCCGACGCCCAGTTTGTGATATGGAAGCAAATCCACACCCTTAAAATTCTTGCGTCCAAGGAAAGGTTTCAAGAAGGCGATAAGCCCTTCAATATCTTCCGGCGCATCGTTCACATCTTTCATCAACGGCAATCTAATTCGCACATTGTGACGCTTTTCAATAAGTGCAGTCACGTTCTGCAAAATAGTTTCGTTACGCACTCCGGTAAATTCGTAGTGCTTTTCAGAATCGATGTGTTTCAAGTCAAAGAGGAACAGATCAACAAATTCCGCTACCTTCAAAACATCATCAAGCTTTGCATAGCCGCATGTCTCAATAGCTGTGTTGATGCCCCGTTGTTTGCATGCCATCAAAACGCTGGTTGCAAACTCTGGTTGCATCAGCACTTCACCGCCGCCAAGAGTCAAACCACCACCGGACAGTTCGTAAAAAGATCTATCCTCTTCTACGATATCCATCACTTCAGAAATGGTTCTTTTCTCACCGACAACGGAAAGTGCTGATGCCTCACAGACTTTTTCGCATTCTCTGCATCCGATACACTTAACGGTATCGGACAGTTTGTGCGTGCCATCTGCTTCCATGGTATGAAGTCCCACGGGGCACACAGATGCGCACTTGCCACAATTTACGCAGAGTTCTGCTTTATACAGAAGCTCGTACATTCGCTTCTGGCTCTCAGGGTTTGAGCACCATTTACAACGTAACGGACATCCTTTGAAAAATACGAGAGTTCTTACTCCAGGACCATCGTACATATTGTATTTCTGGACATTGAAAATCATTCCCTTTCTTTCAATCATGTCTGAATTAGATGTAGTCATGTGTACTCAAACCCCGTGGCATTATATTTCTTTCAGCATGGTTCTGCTGATAATTTCATCCTGAACGTCTTTGCAAAGCTCAACGAAGAACGCTGAGTAACCTGCAACGCGAACTACGAGATCACGGTAGTCTTCTGGGCGCTGCTGAGCGTCGAGAAGAACGTCGTTATCAAGGTAGTTAAACTGCATTTCACCGTTGCCAAGCATGCTTGCGGTACGGATAAGGGTAATGATGCCCTCTTCACCCTGAGGTGTATCCAACAAGCCGGACATGATCTTGAAGTTATGAACCATGCCGATGTTCATGCTGTCGTTAGGCATTTTTGATACAGACTTAATGATAGCTGTAGGGCCTTTGAAGTCTGCACCGTGGCTTGGGCTGATACCGTCGGAAAGCGGCTGCCATGCAGCACGACCACCAGCGGATGCGCCAGTAAGCTGACCAAACGGTGTGTTGTTGGAGATAGAGAGAGTACCGTGGCTCAATACAGAGTAGAGAGTTTTGAACTTGCGGTGCTCTGCTTCGGTGAACTGAACGAGGTCAGCAGCAATGAGGTCTGCGTAATCGTCGTCGTTACCGAACTTAGGTGCAGCAAGACAATCTGCTTTAATCTGGTCGTAACCAACGAAGTCAGCTTTCAGAGCTTCGTTAAGCTGCTGCAAGGTGTATTTCTTTTCGTCGAATACGAGTTTTTTGATTGCAGCCATGGAGTCTGCGTATGTTGCAAGACCGCTCCAGATAACACCTGGACCGAAGTTGTACATTGCACCACCAGCAGCTACGTCACGACCGCTTTCCATACAACCTTCGTACATGATGGACATGAGAGGTTTTGGAGCAAGTTCTTTGTGAACACGCTGGGAAATAACAGTAGCAATGCTGCTCTTCTCAGTAACGTACTTGATCTGAGCTTTAACTGCTTCTTCGAACTGTTCGAAAGTCTGGAAGCTGCTGAGGTCGCCGCTATCAGGGGTAACCTGTTTGCCGTACCAGAGTGGAACACCGTGGTTCAGAACAAGTTCGATACAAATTGGCCACTGAGTGTATGCAGTGGAAGTCCACTGGTACAGACGACCGGATTTCTGAGGCTCTACACAACCCATGAGGCAGTAGTCGCGTGCGTCTTCAATGGAAACGCCTTTAGCGAGCATCATTTTGATGTGAGTGTCATCAAAGTGAATTGCAGGGAAGCCCATACCAGCGCGGATTACGTCGATAATTTTACGCAGGTATTTGTGTGGAGATTTGTTATGTACACGAGTAGCCAAAGAAGGCTGGTATACTTTAACGTGACGAACAGCGTCCATCAGCAAGTAAGTAAGGTCGTTTGTTGCATCAAGACCTTCACGAGTTACACCACCAACGCACATGTTTACGAATGGCTGGTAACCAGCAAAGAACTTGGAGCCGCCTTCACTTGTGATCCACATCATTTCAGACATTTTAATCAGCATACAACCAGCAAGGTCAAATGCTTCATATTCTGTCATGCGACCAGCTTCGAGGTCAGCTTTGAAGTATGGGTACATGTACTGGTCAACACGACCAATGGACATACCAGTCTGGTTTTCTTCAACAACAAGCAGGGACTCGATAGTCCAAACAGCCTGAATTGCTTCCCAGAAAGTGCTTGGCTTGTGGGCAGGAACACGAGCGTTGATTTCAGAAATCTTCATCAGTTCAGCTTTACGCTGAGGGTTTGTTTCTTTCTGAGCAAGCTCTGCTGCGTATTCGGAAAGTCTACGTGCGTAAATCATGATACCTTCAGCGGTATCAATTAATGATTTGTAGAAGTAGATTTTTTCGATGTCTTCTGGGTTTGCGTAGTCAAGCTTTTCGAGATGTTCACGAGCTTCGCGCTGAACATCAAGCATGCCTTTGTTCATCAGAATTACATCGTAACCCGGGTTGGAGTCGCCACCACCGTTTACTGCGTGGTAAGAACAATCGGATACGTATGATTCGCCGGAGATTTCCCAAAGATCTGCTTCGCGGTACTGATCTTCACAATATTCATCAACGGATTTGCCAGCCCAGAATGGGAACAGCTCTTCACGCATGATTTTTTTGTCTTCTTCAGAAATGAAGAATGGATCCTGGCTACGAGTACCGATAGTATCGATTTCGTCTACCATCCAACGCCATGCGATATCTGGAGAGAAAGCACCGGCACGTGGAGCACCACAAGGTGCACCTACGATAAGCTCGTCATCCTGAATAACAAGCGGAGCTGTTTCGCAGCAATGCTTGAAGCATTTACCACGAAGCAGAATTTTAGGCATACCAGGGTTTTCTTTTGCAATTTTAGTAATTGCGCGAGCACGGTGTGTGGTGATGGTAGGAACCTGCTTGAGGAAGTTTTCTCTCAAGCGAACCTGACGATCTGTAGGACCCTCAGGAATACCAGTACCGTGTGAAGCCGGTGTAAACGGAGCAGCGCTGCCGGTTGCACCTTTACGGTTGATAATCTCTTCTGTAACTTCTTCGAACATTTTTTTCAAAGAAGCACGTTCTTCAGGGGACATGTTTTTAGTAGCTTCTGCAAGCTGATTTGATAAATCCCGAATATCCACTACAACCTCACTTATATTTCAAATCTTTCAGAGTTAATTGTCGGCATTACAGCTCTCCAATAGCCTCTTTCAAAATGCGATGTACTGCCTGCAATGAACTGGTACTGAAATTACCGCTAACTGCTGGCTGCTCTACTTGTGCAGCCTGTGCTCGTTTTGGGAAAATTTCTGCACCGATTGATTCTATATTCCGCACGCCGTATCCAACTTTGCGAATATAAATCAGGTTCATCGGCGATACGTTATCTGAAGTGAATCCCTTGCCTGCTGATCCACTGCCCAACATCATTGATGGGAACAGATTTGTTGTTGCGCCCATGCTACCGAATGCCGCAGGGGTGTTAACAAGAACCCTGCCGACCGGCTTTTTCAGCGCAAACTGATTGATCACATTTTCATCTTTGGAATGGATAACCAGAGTGTGCCCGCAGCGATCGCTAAGCAGCAACTCTATGCATTTTTCGCATGCATGCATCCAGTCCGGCTCAATATAAAAACCAAGAACAGGGCACAGCTTTTCGCGGGAGTAAGGGTCAAATTCAGACACATACTTTCGCTCTGCGATTAAAACGGTAGTGTTATCCGGCACTATAAAACCGACTTTTTGTGCAATTTTTACAGCCGGTATTCCAATTAGATCATGATTCGGTTTTCCATCGGAATAAAAAAGTAAAGAGCCTAATTTTTCCGCCTCTTGCTCAGACATGAAATATGCACCATTGCTTTGCAGTGCACTTTTCACTTCTGCTGCAACACAGCCATCGACAACAACAGACTGTCCGGCGGCTGAAACAACGCCATGATCGAACGTTTTACTGGCAATAATATCTTTAGCTGCTTGCTGAATATCCGCAGTGCGTTCGACAAATGCCGGACCATTACCAGCGCCACCGTAAATAAACGGTTTACCGGATGTACTTGCAGCCTCAAGCATACCGGGAACGCCGGTATTCAGAACAAGCGAAACTAATTTATGCTTCATAAGCTCGATAGTTCCGATAGCGGCAACTGTTTTCATGTAGGTCAGTGCGCCTTCTGGAAGCCCGTGCTTATGAGCAACCTCAATCATAATATCGAGGGTTTTACTGATTGTTTTTTGCGCCCTCGGGTGAGGAGAAAAGACAATTGCATTACCCGACTTGATTGCAATCAGTGCATTATAAATTGTCGTTGAAACCGGACTTGTAGCCGGACACAACGCAGCAATAACACCTACAGGAACCCCGACGTCCTTTGTTTGTTTTTCACGGTCTTCACCAATGATACCCACACAGCGCAGCCCTCTTAAATTCCTGCGGGCAAAACCACAGACAAATTCATTTTTAATAAGCTTATGCTGCCAATCGCCGAAGTCCGTCTCTTCATGAGACAAAATGGCAAGAGCCTGCGTGTGCTTTTCAAGTTCATTGGCCATACTCTCAACAATAACATCGAGGTTTTCCTGCGAAAATGTCGCAAGTTGCTTTTGAGCTTCGTACGCATTTTCTGCCAGAATTCTGGCTTCCTGTATCGAGAGCAGATCATTGTCGATAATTGTCATTAATGGCACTCCCACCAAGCTACAATCGTTCCTGAAAAACCGAGCCAACTATTACGCTGGAAGTAATTTATCCAAAGAGTAACGATCTGTAATTTTGAACAAGTCTTTGTGTGGTGACGGAATAACAACGGAGCTGTAAACTTCGCCGCCAAGTCTTTCCACAGCAGCCACGCCTGCTTCTACAGCAGAGTTACATGCAGAAACATCACCCTGAACCAAAACAGAGATGTAACCAGAAGCGGTGTTCTCGTAGCCAACCAACTCAACGTTAGCTGCTTTGAGCATTGCGTCCGCCGCTTCTACTACTAAAACAAGACCAAAAGCTTCCACTAAACCCAGTGCGCCTGCTCTACTCATAGTTATTACTCCACATCAATGTCGTGCACGGATACGATGTCGCCAACGCGTGGCTCAGGACGTGCAATCACGTTTTTAGCAGTCAGTTTTCCGATCTCTTCAGCGGCAACTGCACCAGCATCTACAGCAGCCTGAACAGCCGCAACATCACCCTTTACCATGATGGTAACGAGGGTAGAGCCAATATTTTCGTATGAAATCAATTCAACATTAGCCGCTTTCAACATTGTGTCTGCTGCATATAACGCCGGAACCATGCCCAGAGTTTCAATGAGACCCAATGCATTTTCGCCTTGGAAACGCATGAAATGTTCTCCTAATATTGTGGTTAATTCTGCACCAAAAGGGGTGAGGTGTTTAAAACCTGCCCTTAGGGCAGACTTTGAATCAAAAAAGAAATAGAATTACAGCATATAAAGCCAAGGTTTACGTCTTGCACTATGTGCAAATGCAATACGCCCCCCATCTTACGCTGCTCTTACTCGTTTCTTATTTTTTAGCGTTAGCAGGGAGAACGGTTTCAACATCGGTATGAGGACGTGGGATAACATGGATAGAAACCACTTCCCCTACACGCTGAGCTGCTGCAGCACCTGCATCTGTCGCAGCTTTAACCGCACCAACGTCGCCTCTGACCATTACAGTCACTAAGCCTGCTCCAATGTATTCTTTACCCACCAGAGTAACGTTTGCTGCTTTCACCATAGCGTCAGCTGCTTCAATAGAACCAACCAAACCCCTTGTTTCAACCATACCTAACGCATCATTTTTACTCATTCGATACTCTCCTCTACTTTCAAGTTACAATGTTGACCGTGCGCAGCCGCACCGTGCACCTGCCTCTCTAAAAAAGCACAACCACTCAAAATGATTGAGCTTTACGGAAGCCCTCTTATTTTACGTATTTACATCTGGACAGTGCAGCTCGTGTATTAAAAAGGCGTTAAGAGCAATGCCGTTTGGCGTTTTGAATACAGCGGCATGTTTCTCTTGGAAGTACGAAAAAAAAGAAAATGTTTTTTAAATGAAATATGCACGAATGAGCTTGTCTTCTGCTCAAAAAAACCTTCGATTCATGCATAAACCGTTAGGCTCTAACGGCATCATCACTCAAAACACAAAGTAACTATCCAAAATAGTAAAGTTTTTTTCGTAAAGTAATTATGAACCCTTTTTTAGATTGCCTACCGTAGCCCTGCCCCCTAGGGGGAAGGTCAAGATTTTTCTTTAAAATTCCCTTTTAATAGCTTTTATTGTTTTAAATCAGATATTTATAATAAATGTAACCGAATACGTTTTGGGATAGATGAAAATTACAAGTATCCTCAGAGTAAAATCCACACCTTCGGGCTAACATTCTGAAATACTACAATAAAAAAACGCTCTTACATTTTCATGCAAGAGCGTTTTTTTATGCGCAGTACGTTGACGCTAAGGTCAACACCTGATTTTAATATAATAATTTTAGACAAATAGGTTAATATAACCTTTTTTACGCTATGAAAACAACCTAAAACTATCTGTGAAGATTTTCACATACCGTTTCGACACTTCATCCCTATTGCAAGGGAAAACTTCATAACAGTATTGTCACAATTTTATCACAAGTGCAGCATACTTTGATAGTTGCGGGCAAATTATCTGCACAAGCTAACGTGCCCGCTGCAAATTAGCGAATGCTAAAATCACTCCCAACACAATGCCTAATGCTGCTGCAAACAGTATTCTAAAATCATGTGGCAATAAAAAAGTTACTGTATGAGCCGGAATCCAAAAAAGCGGAATTGTTTTTTTGAAAACAAAGCCCCACTGAATATCCCAGTTAATAGCGTTAAATTGCTTCTTCATATCAATTGGAATGAGGAGAGAGCTTAACCGTCCGGCATTGTCGCTAATGTGCCCGTCAGTAATTTTATGCATCGTCATAAACACTGGAGCAAAAATTGTATTCAAGCAAACACTTATGCTGCATGCAATAACAGCCTTAGCTGCAAAAGAACCAGAATGAGTAAGTTCTGCTAACCCCAACGAGACAAAAAGCGTAGGAACACCTGCGATAAAAATTCCAAACGCAGCTTTAATGACTACCCCAAGCAATCCCCATACGATCATTTTAGGCAGTACACCGAATCCTTTTTTCCAATACTTCCCGGATACAATCCGCAGGGCAAGACATTCACCAAATGTAGCAAGCACGGCGAACTTGGCAAAGCTCATAAGATATCCATGCCTCTGAGTCGCCTGCATAAACATGTCACCCAAGGCAGGCACACCGACCAGTAGCAGAAGAATCCCTGCAACACTTAATAGCACAAACTTATCCGCTCGAGTCATCATCAACCTTCACCTTCCAACTGCTCATTTTTACGGTACGTTCCAGCAATATTCCATATAGTCCCTGTAGGAGTCTGTTTCTAACTTGCCTGCGCGAGGCTTCAAGACTGCTTATTCTTACAAGGCAGAAGCCAATATCTGTTGAAGCCTAGCAGCGCTCCATCGTTTTTTTACAGATACCGAATAAAAAAAAGAGAACAGCAGCAAAGCCTTACCATTGAAACACACACTCTAAAAAACCGACTATGAACCTGTTACGTAGTAATTGACGCAACGGTCAAGCTGAATGAGCTGCTATTCGAAAAAAGCTCTTGTAAAATGTTGCGCAGTTATGGGCGAGCTTTTTCGCAATAGTGCCTAAAGCCCCCCCCTCCACGCAGGCACTAGTCAGAACACTAAATACAGTAACTACATATCCACTTCTTCCCGCACAGTGACATATTGAAAAGTTATGTTTTTTTTTAATCTTACGAAAAACTCCCCTACACCCCTTCCAACAGTCTCACTCGGGCTTTAAATTTGAGAGATACCGGAAGATCAGAATACTTGTTCCAGAACAACAGATAATAGTTTCCTCCCTTGCGGACATCGGTTTGGAGAGCGAACATGCCATCCACTCGTGCCATTAAAAGAGGGTCACTGATCTTTGGAAATTTTTTCATCTGCGCTTCACTCAAAACTAGACACATGATCGGTCCTTGACTCTGAATGCCTATGGCAAGCTCAACATTGTCGTTCATGTTTCGCATACGGGCTACAGCCCATTTACCACTCTTAACAGTCAATTCTTTTTCAACAACAGCTTCTTTTCGTCCTATAGATTCTTTTGCTTGCGCAGCACTACCCATGCAAAACAGTACAGCGAAAAGACACGCTACCGTGTATCCAAAAATCTTTTTTCCGTTGAACATCCTCTTCTCCTGATTTTCTAAATTTTCTATTGGCTGCATCCCGCAATTATCCTCCGGGTAGCGAAAGGTGTTTATCCAGCCAGTCGTCACTACGCAAAATAGCAAGTCTCTGCTTGGCGCTTCGGTGTTCAGAAACCTGTTGCAGAAAAGTTACCACCCGCCTTAAGAACCAACTCGCTTTATACGTATGTGCAGAACAAAATGACTTAAATGAGGTGACAACAAAACGAGGAAGAATTCGAACAAACAACGCATCCTCAAGTGAGGCATAGATGAGCACACTTCCCGGATCACCCTGCCTGCCGGAACGACCAAAGAGCTGACGATCAACCCGCGCGCTGTCCTGCGGTTCAACGGAAATGACAAATAAGCCACCAAGCTTAACAACACCTTCCTGAAGCTTGATATCCGTCCCGCGTCCAGCCATGTTTGTCGCAATGGTCAAAGCATTCTTCTTACCACCGTCGGCGACAATCCGAGCCTCTTCCTCATGGCGCACCGCATTCAGCACTTCATATTCAAGCCCTGCCTGCTGAAATTTCTCAGCCAGAGTTTCACTCATATGCACAGTACGAGTGCCAATAAGCAATGGTTGACCCGTGGCATGAATGCTTTTCACTTCCTCCACAATGGCAGACAGCTTACTCTCAGACGTAAGAAAGAAACGCCATGGCAATTCCTTGCGCTGGATTGGTCGATGCGTTGGAATACGTACAAAAGGCATATGGTAGATGCTCCAGAACTCACCGCCCGCTTCTTTCACTGTCCCGCTCATGCCACCTATTTTTGTGAACAGCCTAAAAAATCGCTGGTAGCTCATTTTAGCAAGAGTCTTGGTAGGCGCAGAAATCGCAACTTCTTCTTTTGCCTCAAGAGCTTGATGCAGACCTATACTCAAATTTTTAAGAGGTGTAAGACGTCCAGTAAGGGTGTCGAGCAGAACAATTTTTCCGTCTAGCACGACATAATGCTCATCCTTGATGAACATCTCCCGTGCTTGAAGAGCAAGATTGAGAAGCTCTTTACTACGTTCGGTGCCCTGCCATATTGTCGGCAGCGTTGCAGCAATTTCACGAACCTTTTCCCGCCCTTTCTGAGTCCATACCACCTCTCTGTATTGCCAGTTAATCGTATAGTGCTCATCTTTTTTAAGCTCTTTAGCACCTTGATATGCAGCAAGGGTGGCTCCTTCAAGAGTCATATTCTCCTGCGGCACAGAAATAATAAGTGGAGTTACTGCCTCATCCACGAGCACACTGTCTGCTTCATCAATTATGACAGCATACAACCCTCGCAACGCCAAACCATCCTGTTCTGAACGATTCGGCATCAACGTGTGAACGATTGCACGACTTAAGTCGTCCCCTTTTTTTCCAATCTTAATACGATCACGAAGATAATCACCAAGCAGTTCCTTACCAGTCGTATAAACCACCTCTGGCACATACGCCTGTGAACGCTCTGGATGCGGGGTATCGCCGGTAACGAATCCTACACGCAACCCGCATCCTTCGAACAGCGGAGTCATTTCTTCAGCATCGCGCTGTGCCAGATAATCGTTGGAGGTAAGAACATGAACAGGCTTTCCGGCAGAAGCCATCAAAATAGCGGCAACAGCTGATGAAAGACTTTTTCCTTCACCTGTAGCCATTTCTGCCAGCGCACCATCATGAATAACTATGGCTCCGACAAGTTGCACCGGATACGGGCGCATACCGACTGTACGAAAACTCAATTCGCACACATGCGCCAGAATAGCATCGACCAATTCTGAATCCGGCTCCAGTGTTTCGCGATATTCAAAGCGTAACTCTTCAAGCCGTGCTCTAAGCGCATCATCAGACGCATCGAGTTGTTCAGATACAGCAACAATGGTTGCAGCCCGCTCCATAAGTCGTTCGACTTGGAATTTTCGCTCCACCCATTTTCTTTTGCAGCGATGCACAAGGGAATCCACCCCCAAATACACGGGGCGCGGTTCAGGTACACGAACCTTAAAACGATCTTCAAAGGGAAGACTCACAGCTGATACCTCTTCTGCAAGAACTGCTTTACGTATAGCGACAATCGTTCCGCCAGAGACCGCGGTGCCATTTCAATACCAGCTTTTCCAATGCGCCCCTCAGCCACCGAGACAACATCAGGAACAAGCGTATCCACCTCCAGCAGATAAAACGGCTCGGCAGCCCTCACACCTTCGCTAGCTTGCGACGCGAGTGGAATGTCACCGCCCCCCATCCAGCCAAGTGCAGCGGAAGGTAACTCTTCGTGGTAATGTGGTAACAACTTCCAGTGTGTCGACTTAAGTTCCGTATCAGCTTGCCCTTTAATTCTAATGCTGACAGCGCGGATTTCTCCATCAAACAGTGAGGACGCATCTTCCTGAGGAATAACAGCGTTAAACCGGAAGTCATCGGTCGAAATAATCCGTCCTAAATTATGCCCCTTAGCCAACCATTGGTTACGAATAGTTTCTGCATCCGGCAAAACCCAAAGTCCGTCGCGTCCTGCTCTTATTACCAGATTCTGTTTCCTAATCCCAAGCTGCCTAATCAGCTCTACAAGAGCTTGCCTGCGCTTCTCAACAGGCGCACGATCCAGCCCCATACGACTGATATCCTGCTTTTTAAGAATGGCTAACTGCTTCAGCTGCGTCCGCGCCTTTTGTATTTGGAAGTCAATTTCAGGACTCGACAGCAAAACAAGCACTTGCCCTTTTTCCACCTTTTTTCCAGGGGTAGCGCACAGATCTACAACTTGTCCGGCTGAGTTAACGATGACGCTATGAGCTTCGCGAGATTCAAGCACGCCAGAAGCTATAATGTCATATGGCAGCGGAACCATAACTACAAAGAGCAACACCGCCCCAAATCCCGTGGTCGTAAGCAACAACGCACGAGTTCTCACCCCGCGCAGCGATGGGCTTTTAACAAGAAACTTTATGAATCCGAAAAGTGGCTTAGCAATACTGGAAGCTACCATGAATGCACCTACCAGCAACCCGACAATAAAGTAGTTATCAGCAAGGAACATGCTGATGCCAAGCACCAGAAAAACTCGATACACGGAACTGGAAATACCGTAAGCTGTCATCCAGAAGCCTTCACCCTGCGAGCGGTGGGCAAGCTTTACTCCGCGCACTCTGAACAAATACTTCTTACAGAGGTTGAACACATGATCGCGGCTACGCTGGTAGATATTCGGAACTTCCAGAAAATCGACTAAAATATAGTACCCATCAAATCGCATTAATGGGTTAGCGTTAAATAGCAAGGTCGAGACGGTAGCGGCACACATCATGTTAAAGGCGATTGTATGCACAAGCCCCGGTGGTGACCATGCCCACACCATGCAACAAACTGCTCCCATGAATAGCTCTACAAGGATACCAGCAGCACTCACCAGCATGCGCTGCCATTTATTGTTCAATGCCCATGAAGAAGTCGCATCCACGTACGGCAACGGAGCAAAAAATAAAAACATTATCCCGACTGACGTGACATGCCCGCCAAACCGCTTGCACATGGCAGCGTGTCCGGTCTCATGAACAATTTTAAGCAGCACCAGTCCGGCATAGAGAGGAATCAAGTTATCAGGTTCCAGAACAGACGATGCGCCGTACCCGATCTCGTTTGCATATTGAAAAGCAACAAAGACACCACAACATACAACAAGAAACCAGATTATTGCTCCAACCACACTAATGAGCACTTTCCACAGCGGCATAAGAGCACTTAACATGCCATCAGGATTGAATAATCCAAAGCGGATAAAAAGGATGTTCATCCATTTTTGACGCCGCGCCTTGCGTTCTTTTTCGTCCTGCTGTTCAAAAAGCTTTGCGGTATCAGCTTCTTCTTCAAAGTAAATGAGATTAGCCTTGGACAGCTCAATAAGCATGGAAATTACATCTTCCTGCCCCGGACCATGCTCCGGATTCTCCTCCAAAGCCTTCAGCCATGCTTCTTCAATAGTCTGAGTAAAATCAAGACGAATCAGAAAATCATAATAGGTAGGAGTCAGACGAAAAAAATTACCGGTAAATGGGTCATGCAACACATACCAGTCTTCCCCGCGATAGTTTTGGAGTCTGGCGCTAACAGTCGGTCGCAAACAGGCGCGAACCTTGCTGACCCTATGCCAGTTTTCGCTAAATGTTTTTCCCATGTTACATCCAGAAATGCAGTTGCAGATAATCTATAGCGTCATGGGTTAAAATCCACCACGGAGAACGGTATCCCACATCAAATTTTGCTACGCCGCTCATCCCCGGACGCCACCAGCTTAATCGTTCATCCATGAGCTTAGCCTGAACCATAAATACGTTTGCGCCCTTATCTACTATCGCAAGAGGGACAATTTTTTCTACGCGCACACGATATTTTTGCTCAGGATTACCTACAAACGAAATGTCTGCCTCAAATCCGGGACGAATCTCACTGATCTCTTTTTCGTTGACGGCTATTTCAGCGTATAAATTTTCCAGAGAAGCAACAGTCATAAGTTCTTCCCCCTGCCTGACGGGTGCACCTATACGGGTACGTAAATCCCCAGATGCGACAACACCATCAAATGGAGCAGCAACCTTAGCCTGCTTTAAATAAAACGCGATGCGCTCCATTTCAGCAAAAGCTTCTTCTTCCATTGCCTTGGCGATACGCATGTCAGCAAGCGACTTAGACGCTCTAGCCTTCTCTGCTTCATGCCGATGGCGTGCAAGCTTAGCCACAACCTCGGACTGATCTAACAGCAACTCGCGGGTATCAAGTTCCAGTAATAAATCACCGGCAGCCACAACGTCTCCGGGTTCAACAGGGGCGTTATCGATATATCCATCCACCGGAGCAGTTACATGTATGGAGTTCTGCGCTTTCAATATGAATGTTCCATCTACCGAATGAGGCCAAACTCCGGCAAAAAGATACACAATGAGCGCCAACGCAGCTATGAACGCAAATTTTTTACATGTCCCTTCGGGGCTAATCAGCTTTTTACCGAAATCAGTAACCTTAGACCAAATGCGCGCACCAAGCCATTTATCCTGCAATTCTAAACGACTCAGCCAGAGTGATGTTTGCTCAAGCAACAGTCGCAAACGCCAAACTTCATCATCGCTGAATGGTACACCTTCTCGCTCACAGGTCATGACGCCTATTGTTTCGCCATCGCAACGTATCGGTAACGAAACAAGGTTCCCCACTCGCCGAAGACCGGCATATGTCTCGTGCGCACGGACAGCTGACGAAGAACCTTCTTTACGCGGCCATACAATTTCAGCCTCCTGAATAGCAGCTTCTTCCATAGCTGCCTCAAGCTCCCATACAGCTTTCGCTTTCTCTTCAAATGACTCAAGGTTGCTGATGGCTTTGATTTTAATTTTCTTACCATTCAACCAGCCGATGCTCACTTGCCCACAGCGAAACAACGCAGCGCAGGAGTTACACATACGCATAACTGCCAGCTTGAATTTTTCGTCTTTTGCTACATCGCCCACAAGTTGAAAGAGTTCCCCCATGAACACAACATCATGGCGAGCTTGCTTGTACTGTCGGGAAATTTGAAAGAATGAAGGGATAGATGCAGCAAGTAAAAGAGAGGACGGGTCCGGCAGAGACACAACTTCCGGTGCGAGGCATGCGAGCAAAACTGGTGGTGCTTCCTGCGGGCCTACGTCAATACGGATGGCAAGCACTACATCATTCCCAACCCTGCCCGTGGCAGTACTTTCGCGCAGGGCAGTCTCAGCAAGAGTCGCCAGCGCCTCCGTCATAGGCCAATTTTTTTCCGGTGGAACCCATGCGTGCGCTACCTTCCAGTAATCTCCGACCTTTCCTGCCAGAATCGCCTTGTCTGCACCGCACATGGCTGCAAATTGGCGTACATACTGTTCCCAAAAAATCTTAACATCAGCCCCTGATCGGGCAAGATCAGCAAGAGAATTTACAAACTCCCGCAATTCCTGTGTGACTTTTGCCATGTGAACTCTTTACCCATATCGCATTGGCGCGCTTCGGTATTGCTCCGAAAATTTTGCACCTTGCTACAGGGTTCAAAACTTATAGAACCGTCTTAATACGTTCGCTGCCAGCCATGGCAGCATCTATCCAAAAAGAAAAACGCCGGTCACCGAAAATGGCTACCGGCGTTTTTCTTAACCAGACTCAATCAGCAGCTATTCAGCGTTTTTCTTTTCGAACTCTTCCAAAGTCTTGGTGAGTACAGCATGAAAACGCTTAGCAGTTGCAGGGGTCATGATAATTCGATCAGAAAGGCTCACAAGAACATCTTTCTGTGCATTATTCCAAGCCTGACTGGTACCGAAAAGCAACATAATTTCATCACTGGTTGTAGCAACGTTAGCAATGTTAGCGTATTCGCTTTTCATGTTGCGATCATCCCAAATAATCTTGCCAGCAACAGCATCTGGATTTTCAACACCCTGAAGGTTCTCGTCTTTTATTTCTTGTCCGTTCTTTTTTTCTTCCATCTCATCTCTCCATTTCAATTCGAAATCATAAATTACAAAAGGAACAAATATGCACTAACGCTGTGCCGAGAGGACAGCTATTGCCTTTTTAAACATTGACCATTTTGCATAGCAAAAAGCTTTGCCGATCCCCCAAGGCGAAACATCGCTTCTTTATTATCAAACTCGGCTTTTATTTCCATAAAGCCAGAAGCAGTATCAATTGTCGGGGAAAGAAATATTATTTTGGCTGGAATCGGGTCGAAATCTGAGTCCGTTAACTCGAGGCACACATTTTGGTTTACAGCATATTGTTTGCCTACTGATTCTTCAGCACTCCCTACAAAACGCCCACGCCCTGCATCCACCATTCTGACCAGCGGTTCCTGTGCTTGAACAGATTCCCCCGGCTCTTTAACTATAGATGCAACATGTCCAGAGAAAGGCGCTGTCAAAATCCTGCGTTGCAACTTTTGTTTTGCCAGTTTCAGCTCGATCTTCTCCAACTTTTTTAGCATCTTCAGCCTTGCGGCTTCCGATGCAGCCTCAGCATGATCGAGCTGCTTTGTTTCAAAATCTTCACGGCTCGCCGCGCCATCTTGAAACAACGTTTCTGCCGACTCATATTGACGGCGTAACAGTTCTACTCGTTTTTCCGCATACTCTAATTCTGCGTTGGAATTAAGTTTCAAGCGGATTTGCGCCACATCAAGTTCTTGTATTTCTTTATCAAGATACAAGAGCACTTCACCTTTTTTGACCAAATCCCCTTCTCGCACTGCAATGTTAGCGACCTGCCCTGCTTCGGGCAGCCCCAGCTGAACGTCGTAGAAGGGTTCAGTAAATCCTTGCACAGACAAGACTTCTGCAACTGCTGTGCTTACGGAACAAAACAGCAAAAAGAGCAATAGCGCTAAGCGAAAACGTACTAACATCTATGAACGTTCCACTTCAATTTGACAGTCTTCAAGAAGGCGTCCTTCAGACAATAAAAGTACCAACACAGCCTTTTTAAATTCCACAAGTTTTTCTGCCAGAATCAAACGTGCTTCCAAGTATTCCTGTTCCTGCACAATAAGTTCGGAACGATCAATGCGCCCGTTTTTGAAAAGCTTGTCGCCGTCATCCAGCACCTTCCGCTGAAAACGTACTACATTGAAAAGCCCTCTTGCTTCATCAAAAGCACTGCATACTTCTCTGCGCGAGGTATCAATCTCGTCCGTAATAACTCCGGCAAGGTTGTTCAAAACAAGCTTGGTTCGTTTTGCACGCTTCTGAGCAGCTCTCAGCATACTCTCATCACTAATTCCTCCACCAAGAGGAACTGAAACGCTTGCACCGACAGTCCAGTACTCATACCCTTCGCCAAGAGCGTCATAAGCATTACCCCAGTTGCGCCCCAAACCGGTCTGACCATATTCGCCTTTCAGCTTCACATCTAACAATGTTTGGTTATCAGCATAGTTCACACGATCTTTTTCAAGCTCGTACTCTAGCTTAGCTGCAAGATAGTCAGGGCGGGAAGTGAGTAGCTGTTCTGGACTTTTTTCAACAAGAACTCCATCCATGTTTAACTGGGGTAGTGTTCCAGAAACACGAACTTCTGAGTTCGTGGCAAGACTTGTTCCTACAAGCATCTGTCGAATAGAAGATGAGGAGCGACGCAACACACGCTCGGCGGTATGAAAGCGAGCTTTGCGACGAGCAAGGGAGGATTCTGAACGGAAAATAGCCGAAGTAGGAACTTTTCCTTCATCTACCTGCTTATTTACAATGCGCGCTACTTCCTTAGATAAATTTAACAATTTACCTTCAATAGCATAGCGTGTCTGCGCAAGCTGCATATCATAGTACGCCTGTCCTGCACGAAAAACCGCAATCAAACGCGCTCTGTCCAAGCGATATTCAGAAATTTTATGTTGGCGCTCTGCAATGCGAACCTGCGTTAAGTTTGCATCAACACCACAATTTTTAAGTAATGGCTGAGTAACAGCAACACCCATTTTTATACGCTTTTGTCTGCCATACTGCTCAGAGGTCTGAAGAGATGTGGAAGGATCATGAAACGAATGAATCAGCTCAATATTAGTACCTGTTGGTAACAGACTGTTCACCCCGATTGATGCCACATTTTCTTCACGCTTATATGTAGATCTGCCATCACGGGTAGCGGCTTCGTCAGCGTCGTTCTGTTCGTTTTCATATTCGCGGTCATACGATATCTCAAGCGTCGGCTCAAACAGCCCCCACGCGTTCTCAATCCCCTCTTTTGCAATGAGAGTTTCAAGCATCTGCCTGCGTACGGATTCATTTTCATTCGCTATTACAGACAGAAAATCTTGTTCAGCAATGGCTGCCTGCCCAGTATCAATATTGACATCTATGGTCAGCGAATCCTGTGCAAACGCAACAGAACTCAAAAACAGCAGCCCACACCCCACAGCCACGACCAAAGTCGATCCCATTTTTCCAAACCAGTGCATACTCACCCTTACTTACTACAAACAATCAAAAACTTTTTTCGGTTATAACGAGGTACACCCTCAAAATTATTGAGAGTCGCTTACAGGCTCAGACGATACTTCTGGTTCAACAGGCTGGAGACCTTGCAACAGCGCACCATCTTCAGATACAAAGTCTTCACTGGCAGCCCCCCCTTGAACACCGGGTATATCTTCAGAAATCTGTATCAATCCGTCCACATCACGTTCATCAACCATTGGAAGTATTCCCAATTCGCTGGCTGGACGTGTATTTTGAAGGAAGTCACCTTCATTCCTATCCATGAAGAAAGTTCTTTCAACGGACTCAACAGAGCCGTTTCTTTCTTCACCAAAAACAGGGCTGTCAAAAATCTTGTCAGCTTCTCCAAAGCGCAAATCAAGAACAGAGGTATCCGCTGATTCACTCTGCAATTCACTCAAAAGAGACATACGGGAAGAATCAAGCGATTCCCTATCACCAGAAGCATCCCCTATCAGACTCTCTCTGTAACTGCCTCGTGCTTCAGCAATTTCTTCAACAAGGCTTGAGCCAGAAATAATTTGTTGTTTAGACGTTCCTTCGTCGAAACGTTCTTGAGCATTTTCAGCTAAATGCAATCCGCTTTCTTCAAACATGTCTTCCAAAATACGCTGCGGCAAATCTTCACCGAAAACATCTGAAAGAACTGAAGCCTGCTGAGAAAGTGCAACATTCTCTCCAGCCATCTGCTGACTATCGTCATTGCGATCTTTCAGCATTTCGAGATAGCTTGAAGGCTGCGTAGTTGAGGTAGCGCCACTCAGCGGATTACTATTTTCTGAATTATCAGCCGTGCTATCGGAATCCGTATCCCAATTTCCATGGCTGCCACCTGAACTAGGGGCAACCGGTGGAACCACAAAGCCTGTAGTGAAGGAGGTTTTACCTTCACCAGTTACGCCATACAATGGGTCAGTCGTTGCATCAGGATCGTAGGTAACATCACCATCAGTGTAGAGAATCAAATCTCCATCACCGTCGACAATCAATCCCGGATCAACAAGCTGTACACCACCGCGCGCCCAAATATGAGTTCCCTCACCACTTAGTGCAGATAAGTTTTTCACCTGCACATCAAGGGCGTTGCCTTCAGGATCACCAATTTTTCCTGTTGCTTCTGCAAAAAGATTTTCCGCAACAACGTTAAGGGTCGCTTTGGCAAAATCTGCTGCATCGAATTTCACAGGCGCATCGTCAAAGGCATCCACTATAGAGCCATCCTGTGCCGTGAGGTACACATCTTTTTTGCTCTCGAATGTTCCAGCTTTAAGGTCGGTAGCAGAGACATATGTGATTGTTCCGTCACCAGTTATGAGTGCTCCACCGACACCAGTGCCAGCCTCATCGATCATTTCGATAGAACCCTCTGTGGATGTAACAGTAATATCGTTACTTCCTTCAGCTTGGATTTTACCTGCCTGAACTATAGAACCTGAGGTAACTTCAACGGAACCGTCAGTAGCTGCAAGAGAGCCTTCAGCTGCAATTGAAGTGAGCTTAGCAATTACTGCAGTTACTGAATCTGCAACAACGCTTCCTTTAAGCTGCAAAGAATCACCATCAATGGAAAGTGTTCCGTCCGCTACTGTAACATCGTGGCTGATGTCAATTTCACCAGTGCTTGAAAGCTCTACATTACCACCATGAGAGGTAATTCCACCAGTTCCGGTACGGAGTCCATTAATACCCTCTAGGTAGATATCATTCTCAGCATCTGCTGCGACTTTACCATCAACGGACATTGCTTTATCAACCTTGCCCACATCGACAGCCGCAGTAAGGTTTATCACACCACTTAAGGATGTAATCGCCGCGCTGTCAGCTTCACTAAGATCAAAGATTGTTCCAGTACGAGATGTTACAAGAACATTACCTTCAGCAGATATAGAACGGATGTTTGCAGCATTTCCTGCTTCAACAGTTACGCCACCATCAGAAGATGTGATACTTGAAGAAGCATTTTGATCGAATGTACCAGCCTGAGAAGTTACTGTTACATCACCTTTGGTAGTAATTGCTGCAACATTTACATCTTTTTCCGCAGTGATAGTAACGCCACCGTTTGAAGAGGTAAGGAGTGATGCAGTATCCTGCGCTACAGCACCAGTTTGTGCGTCGATGCTTATGTCTCCGTCGGCAGTAATAGAAGCAACAGTCACTTCTGTTTTTGCATCAACGGACACTCCAGCACCTGTAGAAGTGATAGTTGCCGAAGCGTTCTGCTCAAATGCACCAGTTGAAGCAACAATGTTGACATCAGAACTTGCATTGATTGAGCCAGCAGCATGTAAGCGAACATTTTCGCCGCTAAGCGCAATTGCGTTATCGCCGGAAGTGACGGCACCATTAATAGCGAGGTCATTGTCAGCAACCAAGTTAACAGCGCCGGAAACAGCCTGAATGTTGCGATCACCTACTGTAATAGTGGCAGTGTCATGAATAGCAATGCCGCCAGATGTTACCCGTGCACCGAGAGTTCCTTTAACTGTAATATCAAAGTCTTCTCCTCCGGCTACACCGATTCCATTTTTAGCATTCAGCCAAGCATTACCTTCAGCTGTGATGTTTGCACTTTCATCACTATTACCGTCAAGAATCGCACCATCTGTAGAAAGAAGATTGATATCTGCACCGGAAGAGACATCATGCAGCACCATATCGCCAGATGTGGTGACAGACATGCCGCCAGCACCAGCAGTAATAGAACTTCCGTCCGCCATAGTAAGCTTTTCGCTTCGGGCTGCTAGCGTCATAGCGTTACCGGAAAGCGAAGCGCCGTTTGCTAGCTCCACACCCTCTGCATCAAGATCAAGCACACCAGTCGTCACAAGGTCGCCCTCAACGCGTGAAACTTCATCCACCTGAAGGTTATAATTCTTTGCGCTGGTATCTGAAATATAGAGCGTGCCGTGAACCTGTAAGTTTACATTTCCACCAAAGTCGCCAAACAGATAGAAGTCACTGTTAATTTCAAGATTAATATCCTGATTTCGACCAATGATATGCGTAGGAGCTTGATACTCTACATCAGTCGTTGTTGCATCGGTCAATGCCAGCAATGTATTCGCAGTGATATCATTATCAGGATCGTTTGGAGAAAGCTCTTTAAGAGCGCCCTTCGCATTGATAACAACCAGCCCTTGGCTTCCGGCACTTACAGAATCAACGTAAACATCGCTTGAGAAGCTGGTCAGTACAACAGTGTTGCTAATTGCATTGGCAAACATTTTAGCATCAGCAATTTCAAGATCGGACTGTGCTGAAATATCGATCATGCCTTGAGCTATGTGAGCTTTTTCAACATGCAGACTGCCTCTATCAGCAATCTTCAGTTTACCCGTTCCATGAACTGTTGCATCAAGCTTATCCACATTAGTAGTCAAAGCAACGTCACTGGCAGAACTGGTTTTCAGCTTAGTACCTCGTGCAACAGCTTTTTCAACAGTGCTGGTGATTGTACCACCAGAAGACAACGTGATAGAGCCTTCAATCGGCTTCATGCCGTTTTCAATCCAGCGCTGACCGTCAACAACGCTCAATTCGCTGTCTACCACCATGTCTTTGCCTGAAGTCAGTTTAATGATCTCAGGGTTATCACCGTTGTAACCGCCGATGACATTTTCGCCAGCAGTCAATTTTCCTGTTGTGGTAATATCAATTTCAGCACTGGCACGAATAAAGCCATCCTCAAAGATCAGATCGCTGTTTGCATCAATTTCAATTACGCCAGTTGTTCCGCCAGCGCTAATCTCAAACCTATCAAACTGTTTGTCACCAACATTAAGAGCAATTTTGCTCGATGCTTTTGTAATGGTAACATACTGGTAGTCATTTGGATTAATATGGGAAGTTACATCCACAGAGTCTTTATCAAGAATTGTGTAGCGCTTGGCTGTCAGCACTTTATTTCCGTGCGCATCAAAGATGTCTCTTTCCAACACGGTAGTTCCATCAAGAGCGTAAATAGTGCCCGTGCCATCAGCATTCTGTGTAAGAACCGTAATAATGCGTGGCTGAATTCTAGGGTCGTTCAAAGATGCACCTTCAATCTTTGGTGCATAGTATGCTTTATACGCGTACAGCCCTTTATGTTTGTGCTGAACAAGGTGTCCTGAAGGAGTTTCCAGCACAACATCACCGGCGGTATTTTTACGCATCACATACTGCAAATCTGCATCGCGTTTGTACACTACCTGTGGGTTCTCGGCTGTTGCTGTAACTTTGAGAAGATCTACAGCGGAACCATCTGAAGACGAAATGCTTCCAGTAAGAACAACATCACGCTTTGAAATAAACTCAATTTTTCCGCCACCAAAAACGAGATCATTTTCGAGTGTAATATTTTCATCTGATTCGATGGTAATGTTGTCAGCACGGTAGGTTCCGGTAGTTGGTATGACAAACATCTCCCCACTACGCAGCGTCAAATCATTTTCCGCATCAACGTTCACTTCAAGATCAAGCTTACCTGCTGCATCCAATTCAAGAACGCTTCCGCTCCAAATACCCTGCTCAGCACCGGTATCGCGTACAACAACGCTAGAACCGGTTGATCGTAACAGAAGTTCGGAGTCAGCTCCGCCTGCATGAGCGTTATATGCCATCAACACGCCATCAGTGGTCAAAGAAATATTACCATCACCTGTAATAACCTTGGTCACGGTCAAATCTGCACGATTATCGGTAGCATCTTCCGTATTAACGAAGGAAATATCGCCAGTAGCAGTCTGAACATCTAACAGTTCGTTAATTCTGGTTGTCAGCCCTTCTATTCCGGTTTGAGCGGACATACTCAGCTGGTCGGCAATAATCATAGGCTGGTTGCCATTGTTCAAGCCGAAAATACGTCCGCCTGAAGTCAAACTGAAATCACGACGCTCACTAATCACATGAACATTTTTAACGCCCACGTCACCAGCAGCTGTAACGCTGACCTCACCTTCACCAGCTACGATATTCTTAAGATTCACGCCGTCGTCGCTGATATCCCTAACTGTGATATCACCAAGTTGGTAAGAATGGAGATCAAGAGAATTAGCAACGGTAACGATGTCAATTTCACCAGGAACTTCAATGGCAATTTCATCACCGATCATGCGGGATTCGCTACCTGTGTTGGTAATAGAACCCTGCACTTTGATGGAGATGTCACCGTCTCCGCCCTCGCCAACAGCAATAGTGTCATACGTAACACCCGCTCCGTAGACACGGATGCTGATGTCATCGTCATCGCCCATGCCCGCAGTGGTCAATCGACCCGCATTGAGCGCACCGAATGTTGTTACGCTGATGCCACCGTCTGCGGTATCAAAGTCTGCGATATTAAGAGCCTTGGAGTTGACTATAGATAATCCGCCGTCACCTGTATTAGAGACAGTAAGGGTATCGATGGACGTATTGGCAGTGAAACCATTTTTGCTGAGTCCGATAAGTTCGGCTGACTCGATGACGCCGCCAGTCTGTTTAACAGCACCACCTTCTGCGGTAAGCTCCACAGAGCCAAGGCTAGTGATAGATGCACCAGTAAGCAGCATGTCGCCAGAGTCTTTACCGGAAGTAAGATATACAGAGCCTTTTTTCCGTTCGAGAAGAACAGGGCTAGACTCTCCGCTATCACCTTCGGATACACTGTCAGCATCTGCATCATTTGCATGCACAACATCACCGGAATCGCTTGCACCTTTTTCTTCGTCAGATACAGCTTCTTTCTCACTAGCACGTGCGCCGCCAGATTCAGCAAATTCAGCATTACCGCCTGTATTGCTTTCTTCGTGCGCGCCCGCTTCCGGTTCAACTGGATCAGGCGTTGCAGTAACTTCGAGCAAGGAACCTTCGCTGCCAGTAAATCCACCTGTGCCATCCTGACCTGCGTGAATATCGATGTAATTAGCAGCCTTCAAGTGACCGCCGACATTGATATCATCATTAGCCTGAACAACAATGGAGTCGAGGACTTCCATATCACCGTTCAGAACAGCGTCTGCACCTGCATTAACGATGACATCAGTCTCATCAAGGGTAGTTCTAACGGCTGAAGCATCTCCAAATGTGATAGTTCCAACAGCATCGAAACGAATTTCACCCGGAGATTCGATTAACGCTTCAGCAGAAATTTCGTCTCCTGCCCCACCGGAAGGTGCCGCACCATCCACAGTAATGTCACCGCCAGCAGTCATTGTCACAGTGGAAGCATCTCCGATGCCCTTAACCTGACCACTTACAGAAATATCATCCCCGGTGACTACATTGATATCACCTTTGGCTTCCAAAGCATTGCTGTCGAATTTGCCCCACCCAACAAGCTTCTCGTCCATAACTCGTTCAGTGGTAAAGACATTTTGATCACCATAAACTGCCTCATTTCGCCAAACAGTAATTTGTTTGTCTTTTACAGCCTTGGTTGTAGTGTCGTATGTACGGTATTCTGGTCGGCTTCCATAGTGGTCGACAGTCTGCGACGTATAAGAATAATGCAACGTTTTTCGTTTATCGTACACGCCTTCATCATGAGAAGCCCAATCGTAAGAGTAGTCTTTAAACTCTTCGGTAACATTTTGAGCGGTGAGTTTAGGGTCTATTTCGACAATGATACCTAATCCGGACCAGCCACTCCCATAGTCACCCCCCATGCTACTGCTGTACATATCATCGCCTATCCCACTATACACCATCTGCGTATTATCAATTTCATACCCATCGTGCCTAGGTCTCCACATAAGGTGTTTAAAAAGTTGTGCGTCACGTTCTAAGTTTGGCTGCATTCCTATACCAGATGAAGTATGCGGCGGCTTGTTATAGGTACTATAGTGATACCATTGGGTTGAATCAGCAGAAACCTCAGTATCATTATTCCAGTGATACTTCATAAATGGCTGTAAATAATCAAATAAACCTTCAATCTTTGGTTCTTTATACGTAGCAGTATCCCCATAGCCTCCAAGAATGAAGTTCATAGTTGCCAGGGTGACATATCCTTTGCTCTTAGCTAAATCTTTTACAATTTTTTCTACATGTAAGCGTTCTGTATCAGAGTTAAATTGTACCAGTTTTCCACCCTGAGCTGTTGCAGCCTGAACAGCAGCATCAAACTGCCTATAAAATTTAGCAAGATACCCATCCATAGGAATAACATACTGACGCGCAACATAACCGCCACCAGCGTTATCGACCCCAACAACCTTACTATACTGGCGAACAACCGTTTTATTACTCAGACTTTCTGTTTCAGAAAAATATTTGGAAAGTCCGGTTGCTTTCAGGTCTGAGAGGTTACCACCACTGTTTCCATCATGAGTCTTCAATGTATCCGCAGGGTCTGATGGTATAGTCCAGTCAGGAATATCCACATGAGAGCCGGTATGACCATCATTAAGGGTATAGTACATCTTACCACTTCCGGTCTTATACGAGACCGTCCATCTGGCATCTTCACCATCGTCATCTGTTACATCAACCCGAACGCTACCATTACCGTCTGTTTCCCACGGCTCTTTCTCATAATATGTGGATGCAGTATGTGCAGACCCCACCTGAGTATATGTAACAGTAGCTTCTTCATGCGCTTGCCCGACAAGCACATCCTTTTTGCTAATGTCACCCTTGCTCATTACACTCAAAACATCTTTCGCCGCATCTTTTGGCATTCGGATATACTTGTCATTCCAGCCAGCAACGTTGATGTGTACAATCTCTTGGGCATTAGTAAGCCATTTAGGTGTCCAGTTATCTTCTGTAGCATTACCGTTAATTACACGGTGCAACTTATGGTTGGATGATGAGAAGTTATACAGTGCTTTAAACCCTAAATGTTTCAGAACAGCTGCTCTCTGAAGATCATTCAATGTATTAAAACCGCAGTACCCAGATCTATTAAGTCTAGGATCACTAGCACCAGTGGCATCCCAGTTCACATCATCGTTACTGTAATCTCCGCCACTGCCTTCAATAAAGTATTGGCGTGTAACGTTGGTGCTAGCCTTGTAATATCCAACCTGCGTCAGAGTTACATCCATCGTCTTAAAGGAAACACCATCTTTAAATTCTGTGCTGCCTGTTTGTTCAGAAACAGTGGTTGTAATCCATGTTACCTCTGGAACCGTAATAAAACCGTCAGCTATCTGGTTGTACCCTGTTACAACCTTAACCTTATGCGCTTTATTGGTAATAATAGGAACCTGAATTGATTTTTGCCCCTCACCAAGCTGTGCTTCAGAAGCAACACCAAAATCACCGCCTGCGGTAATATTAATATCACCTTCAGAATGTACTGAGCCTGCACCAACTACTTTTACGTATGCATCGCCAAGGGAAGATACATCAACACTAGCGGCTGTCAGCTGTTCTTCTGTCCAGTCAGCACCAACACCGCCACGCAGTTCTATGTTACCTTGAGAAACAAGCTTACCCCCGACGATTACTGACGCCACGCCATTGGCAAGAATCAATGAATCTGCATCAGCGGTAGCGGAAATATTGCCATCAAGCCGGACGTTATCACCGAAGAAATGTACTCGCTCAGCAGCGGTAACCATTCCTGCGCCTTTTACGCCGTCATCGCCAGCTACTAAAATATTGCCGGATACATTGAAGAACACTTCACCGATATCAGAACGGGTACGTACAACACCGCCTGCAAGAACAGTCGCATCCTTACCTGTTACGGTGACTTTGTTCAGCGCATTGACCAAGCCGCCAATTTTACTGTTGCCAGCAGAAGATGCAATATTGATTTCAACCGGATTGACAGAGATTTTTCCATCTTTGCTAACCGGACGCCCAACCTGACCGCCTAAATAGATATCATCTACTGCGGAGAAATCGATGGTTCCACCGGCAGCAACATCAAATGTCGCACCAGACAAGCGTACAGGGTCAGCACCTTTAACAGGGGAGGTTCCGTCGGCAAGCAACACACCTGCTTCATCTACATAGTTTCCGTCAGCATTAACAAGGTTGCCTAACCCGTCCATCAAACGACCGTTCGTGTCGACAAAGTACGTTCCGCTGCTGTCACGTTTGTAAACGTGATCTTCAGAAAGGATTGAAATACCAGTATCGTCATCACCAGCTGTCACAGTAATATTTCTGCCAGCTTCGACAACTCCGTTGAAATGCGCCTGATCGCCAGTGGTAATGCTTACTGTACCGGCTGCGTCATTAGCTTGTATCAAGCCATTTACTACAATGCCGTGATCAGTGTTGATAACAACATGGCTGGAAGGCGCATCACTCACCTGTGCTTCGTGCTCTTTGTCGCCACCAGCTTCAGGGGTAACCACTGGAGGCTCCAAAGCATCAGCAGTGATACTTGAAAGAGAATTCTGACTCAAAGAAACCGCATTGCTACCGCCAACAACATCTATAGTCAGATCACCTGATGATTGCAGCGTACCGCCCTGCTGTGTTGCAATGAGCTTTTCATTAAGAATCTCTCCCCCCACGTTAACGCGCTCAGAGGCGTTAATATCGAGGGTAGAGTCAGCACCAGTCCATTTTTCGGAGTCTTTCTCGAACGTTGCCCCCGCAAGAGCAGAACCAATAACGGTCACCGTCGAACCTTCGAGAACAATTTTACTGTTAGCTTCACTAGTTCCTACCCGAACAGCGTTGCCAATAGTTAACTCATCTGCCGCATCGAAGGTTACAATACCTGTGCCTTGAATTGTCGCACCCTGATAGTAGTAGTCACCATCTGGGACTGATTTATGACCGGAAGCAATGGCTCCTTTCGAAGATGTAATATCTCCGTCAGAAGTCACTGTAAGGGTAGAATCTGCGCTCTCAACTTTGATTACAGAATTAAAAATATCTACAGTGTTGCCAGCATGGAGAGCAAGGTCAGCTTGCACATTGATATTAGCCTGCACAGTCAAATTACGCTGAGCACGAATATCGACTTCCGCACCGTCTATATTTTGCGCTGTAGACTGAATAACACCCTGAATATCCACATCCTTACCGGAGATGGTCAGTCCGGTATCCGCAGTAATTAAGCCGGACTCTTTAAGAACAGTGACTTTTCCATGTTCGGAGCTAACGTCAACTGCTGAAAGAGTGTTAGAGCCTGTGCCGACAACGCCGTTGATAACAACGTCATTCACACCGCTTAATTTAAGCTCACCGCCTCCACCAGTGGAGAGAATTTTAGAAGTGCCTTCGACACGAAGACTTTCTTGCCCTTCAGACTGAACAGAACCACCTGTAATAATGACATCATCGTAGGCTTTAAGATTGCCACGAATAGTCAGGCTTGTATCAGCATTGAGAATGATATCTGAGCCTTCGCCACCAGCAATGATGTCACCCCAGATTTCACCGTTCTCTCCAGCATTAAACTTGATAGAACCATTTACGGTTTCCAGTACGCCAGTAGCATCAATATCAATGTCTTTACCATCCGGAGAAGTACCGGAGTACATATTGATAGCTTTATTGGCGATAACCTTGCCAGCTACGTAGATTTTTTGGTTCGGTCCATTTTCTGCACCAAGGTTGACTACAGAGCCAGCATTACGGGCATCAATTGCGTAGTACAAACCAGAGGTGAGATCGTCAGAAACAGTATCGAATCCAAGCAGATCAGCGTTAACTGAGGAAGACTTCAAAGTCATGCTGTACGGTCCGGTCAAAATCAAGCGACCATCACGCAGCTTAACTTTCATATCAGGGTCAACAAGAGCGCTTGAAGGGTCATCAGCAAAATCTGTGTACGAATCGCCAACTGTGTACGTATCAACATCGGAACGGGTAATTTTCCAATCAGCTGCTTCCAGTGCCGCTTGAATATCTTTGAGCAAGTCATTGATGCTCGTATTATCAGCGGTGTCTGCTGCGGAAAGAGTTACCGTAGCGCTAATATCGTAGCTGACCTTATCAAGAACAAGGTCAAGAGTAACATCTTGAGGCAGCACACCATTTGCAGCATACGGCCACGCTTTAGCAAGAATCTCATTTGTATGTGCTGGGGCAAGAACATCGATACGCCCCGGGGCATTGAGATTGATTGTAGAATTTTCCAACCATGTTTCAAGCTGTGCCGAGCCTTGTAATACAATACCTCGGTCAGCGTATCGAGAATTCGTATCAGCGGAACCAGTACCGCCTACAAGATCAATGGAGCGTCCGGCTTTGAGTCCCACACCAACTCGAATTTGCTTTTCTGCTTCAATCCGAATTGCAGATGCACCACCAAAGGTTTCAATTATACGACCTTGGTAGACTCCTGACGCATCACGAACCTGATTAACTTGTCCACCAGCAGCTAACAGACCAATAATTTCTGCATCACCTGCGGAGGTAATAGTAATATTTCCATCAGCTTTTTTGACTGCAATTTCAGAAGCGCCATGAACACGAACACCCATGCCGCTGTCATTCATACCACCTTCGATAGTTACATCACCAGCAGAATGAATGTACCCGCCTGTAGTCGTCGGGGTTCCACCTTTGGTTACGGTGTTACCACCGATGAAAGCTTGACCTTGCACATCGATATCAACCTGACCAGCGACACCTGACCAATTGACATGCTGAGAAAGAAGGTTTCCGTCGTCGTCAAAGTTCTGCACCAGTGAGCCACCCGCAACAAGAGTACCCATCATCTCCATATTGCCGGAACCGGTAATAGTAATATTACCGCCTTCGTTCTGGTATCCCCGTGCAGTCATGCCACCAGCAGTTGTGACAAGGAGTCCGCGCTTTTCATCGTCAGAACCTGGAGTTCCGCCTTTTACAGCAACATTCCCTGCTGCAAGAAGCCCGCTGCCAAGCAACAACTGTTCACCTGCGGATACACTAAGGTCTGCACCTAGACCGGACCAGATAACTCCTGATTTTCCTACAGAACCACCTGCCAGCAGAACGCCGTAAACATCAACGTCCTTTGAGCCTTTCACTACGATGTCAGCATCGTTACCAGTTGTACGCATTTGCGCTGTATCGTGCAGGTACACGCTGGTAGAATGCATATCGCTTCCGCCATGATCGGTTCCGTCCGTGCCTATCCCGCCAAGAACTGTAAGATCGTCTGTCGTATCTACAAATCCTTCAATGTATGTGAAGGAGTCTGAATGCAGCGTCAGGTCAGAATTTTCACCAGTAACGTGAATATTGCCACGCAGGATGAAGTCATCATTGGAACCCAGCACGACTTTGCGGTTCTCACCAAGAGATGTGACGGTACCTGTAACCATCAAACCGTAGCCGGAATCATGGTCTGCAAGGTAATGATCTGCATCCAGTTGCTTTAAATTTTTGAAGTATGCTGATTTATTATAAATAGTATACTGAGCGAGATAGCTGGCATGATCTGGATCACCATACTCAGCATTGTCGTGCACGGAAGCACCAGAAGAAACAGCAAGTCCGCCTGAAACAGTCAGGGAACCGGCAATGAGCATTTCATTTCCAGAACTCAAGCTGATATCAGCATTTGCACCTGTCAAAATCGGAGTGATACCATCGGCAGCAAAACGAATACCTGCAAAGGTTGCTGAACCGGAGTTAAGAGCCAGTACGCCACCAGCATCAACGCTGATTCGAGAATCAGCCCCTTGTGTAACTAATCGTCCGCCTTCATTAAGCAGGAAGTCTGTTCCAGCTGTAATATTGATAGCTGATGCATTCCCTTTAGCTTCTACTGTACCGGCTGCCTGCATGGCGTGGCTGGTATTGATATCAATTCTAGAGTTTGCATTCAGAGACTCAATGCGCGCTCCTGAATCCATAAAGAAGGAATGGATTCCATTAGGAGGCTGAACATATGCTCCGGACGAGGTAGGGTTGGTTCCGGTAGATGCGGTCACATCGATATCAATAAGATCGTCGCCAATCACCCAGCCACCCACATGCAGCTGATCTGTAACATTGATAATTACATTTTCACCACGTACGCCAGAATCTGGAAGACCGATTGGGTCATGATAGTTCTGCGGACGAACTGACATCGTGGTTCCATGAAATTCTACTGTATTATTATCCGCACGCACATCACCGGCGATCTGTATATCAGCAGACTGGAACACAGTGTGATCGCGCAAGGTCGCCTGAACATCGCGGGCTACCGATGGAGTACGCTTAACATGTGTAGCATGCAGAAGGTCACCAATAACCATGGTGTTGCCAGCGTCCGCACGTCCGATAGTAATTTTATTGAATCCGTCTGCCAGTGCCGCAAAATCACGCATACCCATAGACATAGTATGCAAATTGGCAACATCATCACGAGCCAATTCAGCCCCAGTAAGCGGCGCTTCAGCTGCATACCCAAACAGATATTTCCATGCCTGCTGGTTTGCTCGAATATTTAAATCACCCGTGCCGATAACTTTTTCAGCACCCGATTTAAAATCGATATCATCAACGGTAAGCGTAATGTCACCGTCAGCTTTTTTGGTATGGATAACACCGGATTCAAGAGTAAGCAGGGCATCCTTTCCAGTTTGTGTAAGAACAAAGTCACCATTACCGACTTCTACAGCGTAATCAGTGCGTCCACGCTGTAACAAGGTAGTCCAGTCAGCTGTTGCTGCATCGTCCCACTCAACGCTAGATTCCCAGTGATCTTCGCCATGCGCTGTATCAAAACGGAATCCAGCATCTTCAACGCCGCTTACTGCACGTTCTACAATGACATTCACGTCATCAGATTCGGTAATAACGATATCGCCTGCGCCACGAGCATTTGTAACAGCAGTCAAATCTTTAACTTTAGTGAGAAGTGCAGACGACTTAGTTCCTATAGCGTTATGCGCCTTAAGTTGCAGATAACTTCCGGCTGCCAGAATTTCAGCTCCACTTGCTCCACGCAAAATAGAACCATCCGCGCTAATCATGCGAATCCATCCGGCACCGTCACCAGCATCACCGCTCCCCGCAGAAACAATGACGTCTGCATCGAAGATGATGTCTGCATCATTGCCGTATGCACGGATATCTACATACCCGTTGGAAGTCGCGATAAGACGCTCATCAACAGTCAGAGTAGACAATGAATCCAAAATGACATGCGAGGCTTTAACAGCGCTGTCCATTCTCACTTCATCAGCAACTGCTCTGAACCCTGTAGAGCCAAGGTTTGAAATATTGTTTGAGGCTTTTGTGTCGTAGAAGACATCGCCGCCAAATGATTTGATCTCACTTCCGTTGTAATTGGAACCCTTGCCAGCCAGTGTCAGACGATCAATACCAGCATCAAAATTAACGACTTCACGTCCGTTATCCACTTGACCACTATTAATGAAGATCGCTTTATCTAAACGAGTCTGAGTGGCAATTACTTCGTCAAAATCACCAAGGGTATCAGTAACATTGTATGTTCCACTCGCACCTCGAGCCTGTGAGCGTCCCATAGTGAAGCGGTAGTCATCGTTACCGCCGTTATCGGTAATATCTACAGACCAATCGACAAAACTATTGATGCGTACGTTATCATCACCAGAGCCGAGAACGATAGAAGTCACTTTACCAGTGCTTATACGGAACTCGCCGCTATCAGCGTTAACAGCACTTACACCATTGCGCCCAACGGAAATATCCAGCCCAGCGGTAACACCGGAGAAATCGAGAGAAATTTCACCCTGTGTATCAGAGAATCTGTCAGAACCATAATTGTCTTTAAACACATACGTGTCGTTTCCGGCACCGCCACGCAACTGGTCTGCACCGCTACCGCCTTCAAGACTGTCTGCCCCTGCATTACCGTAAAGTCTGTCATTACCGCTGCCACCGATGAGGGTGTCATCGCCTGCTGCACCGGTAAGCTTATCTTTACCTGCACCGCCATCAAGGATTGTCCCTGTGTTGCCGGACATGACAGTGATGGTATCGTTACCGTCTTCACCACGGACACGACCACCGCCATCACCAAGAAGAATAACGTCATCACCTGCGCCACCGCGAACATCCACAAACACGCCACTCAAACGTGAAGCGTCAAGCATGTCATCGCCGTCACCAAGATCGATGACTACTTTATTGACATTACTATAAGTCTGATACCAGCCGTCGAACTCAATGGCGACTTCACCTGAATCACCGTAAAGCCAGAAGCTTTCACCAAAATCATCTGTATTGAAGTACTCGCGATCTCCAGCGAGGGAACCGGCATTAATAGTCAGAACTCCACCATTAACAACACCAAGGGTCGGTTTGACGGTTGGAGCCATAACATCTTTTTCGTACAGGGTCTTTTTAAAGAGGTTTTGGTCAATAACTCTCTTCTTGCCCACAATCGGAATTTTAACGTCTACGTAAGCATTCGCTTCTACACGGGTCTCTGTCTCAAGGTTAAACAGGTTGCCAAAGCCTTTCACATATCCTTTGCCCTCATAACCGTACATGGTCATGATCTCGGACATGCGAACTTTCCCGTCATCTTCGTAGTCAACTTTTGTTACGTAGCCCTGTGCATCTTTGGTGAGCACAGATTTTTCAATATCTTTGAGATCGAGGTCAGCGTCAAAAATAATTTCACCGGTGAGACCACCCGCAACTACGCCTGCATTAACACCTGCTTCAAGCCCGATGGAAACATCAAACATTACCTCCGGCTTCGGCATACCGCCCGTTCCCGGAACAATTGCGCCATCTCTAAATTCTGGCATGGTCACGTTAGACACGTAGAAACCATCAAACGCATCTATTGGGTTACCGCTATTCATAGATTTGCGCAGACCGGAAGTATCGTATCCAAACGCCATATCCGCAGCCAATGAAATATCACCTGTTGCGAATACACCAAACTTGGCAGGTCCCATCTTAACCCCGTAGATAGGTACATCTACAGATGCCGCCTGCTTCATAATAGGCATTTCATACGTAAAGAGCGTAGCATCACCGCCGGTAAGGATACTCATCCAGTTGGAAAGATCAGTAATATACTCCATGTATCGGAAACCGGTGCGTGCAGATTTTTCTCCTGCACCACCATTGCCGGTTTTATCGACGCTATCTTCCTGTGCTTCAAGCTTAGCAAGCTTTTGCTGATCTTCAGGGGACTGTTTTTCCTGCGCAGATGTATTATCAGTACCGAGTCCGGTGATATCACCTAAGTAGATAATGCCACCATTATCCGCCCAACCGCGCACAGTGTCAGGCATGTCAATCATCGCTTTTACAGCTTTAACAAAGCCCCAATCCATGGCGGATTTACCCTGCAACTGCATACAAGTATCGATAACATCCATCACGTTGTGAACACCGATCATGTCCAGCCCGGGAACTTTCGTGTAAAGGCTGCTGATAACAGGGTCCAAAGGAGACAATACGTCGCTTACTTGCTCGGTAATCGGCAACAGGAAGTCATTTACAAGCGAATCAACATCAATACCAAAGTGTTTAAAGCCAATATCAGCTTCATCCATTCCGGTAACGCTGGAGTAATCCCAGTCAATAACTAAATCAGCCACGAGCTTTGGCATAGGGACTTTATCGCTATCCACCTCAAGCACGATGCCCATGTTGATATCTGTGTCCACATCGAACTCATCCACAAAAACCTTGTCCATTGGTGTGGAATTCAAGTAGTTCAAGCCCATGCGTCCGCGCTTGTCGCCGACAAAATCCATCTGGTAGGAGCCTCTCAGACCGCTAGCCTGAAATCCTGCCTGATTCGTATTATGATCTTTATCTGTGAGGGTAGCTTTAAAGAAGGCGAGCTTTCCGACTCCGTTAAATGCTTCGATGGCTTTGGTCTTAACATCGCTATCGAGCAGAATATCAACATCCACCTGAAATTCAGGATCATCATCGTTCTGCGCGACCATGTAGAACCCTTCTGCACCACTAATCCCTGTACCAAAATCAAGAGACCAGTCCATGTCGAGCGCAAACCCGCCATCAAGCTCAAGGTTGAATCCCGGAAGATCAATATCGAGAGGAATATCAACATTAGCACCGACGATGTTACCGCCGAGCTTCATATCAAACTGAATCGAATCTACATCGATCGGGATTTCGCCATCCAACGCCCAATCGCCGAGTTTGACACTGTTAGTATCGTACCAACCGACCAGAACGTCATCAATATCAATATCACCGTCTCTATCGGAGTCCTGCAAGATATGAAGCTTTGTGGAGAACACGTCAAAGTAACTCTGCTGCACAAGGCGAATCAATCCACCCTCTATAGTCAGGTTCTGTCGTAAGTCTGCTAACAGGTCGATCCGGATATCATTAATGAATCCGCTGAAATCTCCCAACACGTCACCAATAAGCGGCAGCTTGACACCAAACCCATCAAGAAACACATCCTGAATCATAGCCAAGCTGTCATCAATACCGTCGATGATTATACCCGGATCATTAAGGATGGACATGAGCCCGAAGCTGCCACCAAGATCTTCAAATTTTTGTACAATATTTGGTGTTTGAATCTTAACAATCGGCTGTACAGAAATTCCATCTGGAGCATTTAAGGCAGGCATCAAGTCGCCAAGATCTGCACCCGGTGCCATGCTGACAATAAGATGCTGGCTGAAATTATTTTCAATACCACCGAAGTCAAGACGGACAGGCAGATCAACAAACAGCCTACCGGAAACTTCTGGCTTCAAGTTAAACTTCAGAAGTTCCGGCCCTAGATTCTTGCCATCTTTGTAGACGTCGAACATGAAACGCCCATCATCCGTCTCAGGAATTCTGGCGAGTTCATCAGCAGCTAAACCAGCCTCAAGGGCATCTGTAGCAAGCTGATCGAGATGCACTACCAACGTTGCGTAGTCATCTTTTGTATCCACACGTCCGTCACCGTCGATAACGGCTACCCCGCCTTCTACACCGAGGCTCAGAGGACCGGCATCAAATGCCATATTAAGGTCAGTACCCTCTACACGATACGCGAGCGTAGCCTTAGTGCCACGCTTAACAGCGCTATTGTCAGGATCGGAATCAAAAAGGAAAATTTCTGGCTCGCTGTCATCAGGGAAACGCAATCCAGCATCAAGCTGAAGGTCAAAGAAACCATCCAGTTTGATATTTGCCGCAGCGCCTCGACCTTGCTTGTCCGACAACATATCCAGTCCTGCAAGGGCTGCCAGTTGTCCTCCTGCAAGATTCTGCAACGTTTTCAGATCAAGGTTGAAGGTAAAGAGCTTACTGAAGAATTGTTTGTAATCAAGGTGAATACCAAGAATGCCGCCTTCACCAAGGTACAAGGCAAAGGACTGATCGAACGTATCCGCGTTGTTATCTTCGCTGATACCAAGAGCCTTCTCGATACAGGATTCAACTTCCTGAAGTGTTCCAGCTGGGTTTGCTCCAGCACGCTCAAGAACAGCTAAAAAGTCATCGGCAAGAGACAACGTATCTGCAAGAGATGTGTTGATAAGAGGGATATTAGCATTGTAAAAATCGTTTTGCCCCACACCCTGCTCAATAAAATCAATTCCCATACGTAACGCACGGATAATATCAAGGAATGAAGCATCCTTAAATGCAAAGCTGTCACCAAGATCAGGTGTCACCAGCACGGTATCATTTGCAGTCGCCTTACCACTATCTACATAGTTTTTAAGATCAAATGCGTTTGCTATCGGCTGAGAAACTTTAACAGTGCTCCCCGGAGTAATGAAGTCCTGCACATACAACGCAACCTGTGCCGTATCATTGACGGGAATATCGGAGCCAAGCCCAGGATTAACAGTCAGACGCTTGAGCACCGCCGAAGCGCTTCCTGTAAGATTGATAGCAAAGGAATCCATGAAACTACCGCTGGTAATTTCATCAATAGTAAATTGCTTACTGCCGGAATCTTTAGTCAAAGAGCCTGTTGCAGAGGACAATACTTGAATTTTTGAACCGGAACCTCCGCCGCCCACAGTAACGCCAAGATATCCGATTTTTGCAGCAACAACAGGATCGTTCACGGTCAGAGACATGTCCGCACTAATGCGTACATCTTCTACGCCAATGCGGGCAGCTTCATTCAGCACATAGGCTGCACCGCTCACAGCAACTGTGGCAGCCTGATCTAACTCAAGTGTCGTAGAGTTAGTGACGCTAACAACTTTATATGTGTACCCGTCAATCTCAAGGGTATACCCGACTAAAGAGTCATCAAAGTTCGCACTGTCCGAAGTAAAGGTAGTTTTACCTTTTTGGATAGAGCCGTCTTTGCCGCTAACGGACGCATCACCCAAATCAAAGAATAACTTAAACCCACCACGAACTGTCGGCTTAATTACACCTTTTGCAGTGGTGTTTAACCCAGACAGCTCTCCCATATCGAAATCAAAAACCAGCTCTTTTTCCAGCGGAGTCAGGTTATGCTCAAACGCGATAGGAATCGTAAATTTTCCGGTAGCTACATCGTATTCAACCGTCATTCCAGCAGGCAGGATTCCTGCTTTGTTAATAGCGTTTGTAAACTCTTGAACAGTTTTTATCTGCTCTTTCTTAGTCTTAACGCTCAATCCGCTCAGGCTGGCATCTACCTTAAACGCACGGTTGAATGTGATTGTGCGTGTGTCTAAATCAATAGATCGAATCTGGCGGGTTACACCATCCTCAAACGTCACATACTGGTTGAGTAAAGCTGAGGTAAGGGTAATACCGTCACCGACAACCATCTCAGTAGTACCTTTTGTCACTGTACCTGAGAGGTTATCCAGAAGAGTTATTTGTGGACGGTTAAAATCAATCTTTGAATATACAGCTTTGTCAAACCCGCTGGCAAAATTAAACACTTGATCCAGCGTGCCTTCAACAAACGGAATTTTCTTTGCAAAACTGTCGGAGTTCTGCATACTTTCCAACATGTCCATAAATTCAGGGAACATGAGGATTAAATCACCAACAGTAAAAGAGGAGAAACCTTTGAAGGAATCGAAATTTTTTACACGGTAGTTAAATTCATCATTGGAAGTAAGCGGAGAACCTTCAACTACAATGGTTGCAGGCTCGCCACCGCCAAGAGATTCACCACCAATAGTTGCAAATACAGGAAGTTCAGCGCAGATACGATCTGAAATTACGGTGTTGGTAAATGTGTTGCTGGAATCAAGCCCTAAGCGACCTGTAAGGTTGATTTCAAGAGATGCACCACGGCTATCATTGCCTAACTGAACAGCAAGTGCCCCGTAGCTTGCATCTAACTGCAAGTTATGCAGATCGGCACGAATTTCGTAATCCATGTTACCGAGTTCAAAGGTAGCATTGCCAGTGTTCCAATCAACAACCACACCAAAATCAACTTTGTTGGCAACGTCAACATCCACAACGAGCTTGTCATCCAGTGTCAGACCATAGCCAGACACTTTTTTGCCAAAGTCAATTTCAATCGATTTACGGGTAGTTATAGTTTTATTGAAACCAAGTTTGAATCCGTCATCAACGAGACCAAGTACAAGCCCACCAGTCTGTGCAGGAGTCCACTCCGCTTTAAGGTACGCATACAGTCCTTGTAAGGTTGGAACTCCCCCAGTCGCGCTATAATCACCAACTGGAATCGTTGCAGCATCACCAGTTAAGTCTGCACCAGTAATAGTTTTGAGGTAAGCTCTGATGTAGTCACCGATTTTAAATAAATCGGTCATCCCCAGCAGACTTTCAAGAGTCGCATCCGTTCCGGGAATAGTTTCAGCAAGGATGCTTGGCTCTGTGATGTTGCCATCTTCGTCTACTGAAGCAACTAACTTATCTTTAAGACTGGTAATACGCTGAGCAGCTGCATCTAACTGTGTAGCCAACGCAGCATTAAGTGTCATATCCAGATTACCAACATCAAGCAGATGAACCTGATCGACTGCATCGAACTTAATAGCACGCTGCGTACCGGAAATATTGAAAGACTCGTCTACAGTTCGACGCAGGGTATTAGCTTTAAGCGTCGCTGTAGAACTCATCGTTATGCCGCTGCCAGATGAAAGAGCGACATCCGCGGAACCGCTTAATGCATACCCCGCCATGCCGGAATCACCATTGGTCACAACCATGGCAACCCAGCCATTGCTGAGAGTAGCACCGGAACCTATTCTTGAGGTAATGGCACTGCCATCAATACGCAGGGAAGATTTATTGCCGGAACGAATCTGCTCAATAACGAAAGAGCCTTGCATATCAGCAAGGTTATCAATCTTCAGATTCATGTTACCACGAACTGTCGCAGCAACATCGCTGGCAAGGTCGATTGAGACTGCCCCGACAGCTCGGTTAATATCAGCGCCGGTTGTGTTGAAAGTATAGGTTGCAGAGCCGGACATAACAACGCCTGTCAGCCCATCCATACGAACATCACCAGTCAACGAGCCTGCAACTCCGCTATCCGTAACAAACAATGCACCGGAGGCATTCACTAGAGAAATTGAGGCATCGCCGCCTTCAATCTCAGCGGTAAGGTTGGAGACAAGAACCTCATACCCAGAGTGGTCATCAGCAAAAGAGAATGTAAATTCACCCGCAAGCGTTTGCCCTGCCATGGAAAACGAGCCATTGACAGTGACAGAGTCGATATTGGCAGCATCCGCTATAAAATCAAGGTACTTGACGAGTTCTTCGCTGTCTGCAAACTCCGGCATCATACCACCTGGAGTTTCAATAACTTCAAGCTGAAGCTTGTTTGCAGAGTAGATAGGTCTAAAGCTCAAGCCATTGCCAAGCTCAAGCCCTTTATATTCAGAAAACTTTCCGGAGTAGCTAGTATAATTGATGATGTCGTAAACCTGTCCGGCAGTGGGGGTAAAATTGCCGAGCAGTTTTATTTCTAATGTTCCATCAAAGGTAGCATTACCTGCAACATTAATCTGGTCAAAGCCGTTGGCATCACCAGCATTACCTGTCCCAGCAACTTCCATTACCAGTGTACCATCAGCAGTTTGTGAGTAAGCCTCTACAGACTGTACTCCCGGAGAGTTACCGGGAGAAACTTTTCCGTCATTGACTACAGAGCCTCTAATACTGCCGGAACCGGTGAGGATTTCATCACCGTCAACGACAAGTCCGTTAGGAGCTTCTAAGGCTTGATCTGGCGTAAGGTGAATATCAGTCAGCCCAGCATTTTCAGGATGGATTTCAGCAGCAGTTGCTGACTGTTTAGGGAGAACGCCGTCATGTTGCAAGTCAACCAGTGCACCATCAACTTCTGGTTGATAGTCTTTGATTCCAGCTACTTTTTCGACAGATTTTTCATTGGCTGTAAGAACATCTGCACCTGCTTCATCTGAACTGCCTGCATCATTCGGCTGTTCCACTGGCTCGATCATTGCCTCACCAGAAAGAAGAATACGCTGTTCCAATTTATCAAAACACCAGTTGCTAACCGGATACTCGAACTTTTTAGTCATACTTGTCCCCCCAAACTGATATCACAATTGATGTGAACATCAGACACCGCACAATACGTTCACCATTGCACGAAGTTTTTATGTATTCCAACAAGCGTTATTCTTATTATAATGTAATTAATTTCAAACGCTTATTTTTTATAATTTGGGCGAAGTATACCAAAACAAAAAGGTGGGTCAATTCTGAAAAAAAGTTCCTGTATCCTCTCCACTCCAGCGACAAGCACACTCTGCACTCGGAAATTTTGTTCAATACACCATTCAACACCCTGAAAAAGTCGGAAATAAATTTCCGATACACAGAGTAATACTAACTATTATTTCAGTGTTGCACACCTCAAACTACAACCAGCAAAAAAGAAAGAAAACACATGAGGGTAACTACACTATTGCAAGTTCCTCGAAAATATTTTGTACAGCAGGCAACTGTTGTCTACTAAGCATCAGCCATGCTATTTTCTACATACAAAACCCTTTTATGTGTAATCATCAGTGACGTATTTTCACTCTAGTTGATAACAATCACAATCCCTCAGAATGCCATACGGTATCCTTACGTATAGAGAAGCACATACAACTCGCAACACTACGGCACAATAAATTTGTAACTGTTTTCAAAAAGCCCTTTGCACTATACATTCTACATTTTGTTTTTTTTGCAAGAACATCCTACCTTGTTTACTTAACATTTTTTAGCTAACTATACTCTGTGAGCTAAAGTATTAAAGAGCAAATGTGAAAAGGATATGCATGAAAAAAACATTTAAAATACTGATTGTAGAAGATGATGTCATCGATGCCCGATTCATCGAGAATGTTGTTGTTTCCGCAGGATTCGATGCACAAATAGCACATAGCTCTGAAAATGCTCTTACAGCTCTAAGCCAAACAACGTATGACCTTGTTCTTGTCGATCTAAAAATGATTGATATGAGCGGCATTCAAATTCTTGCGTTAATCAAGCGCTACTATCCCAGCACTGAAGTCATCATAATTACCGCGCATGCATCAATCGATACAGCTGTTGAATCCATACGTATGGGGGCACACTCATATTTCATAAAGGGTGAACCCACCCGCAAGCTTCTTGACGAAATAAAAACAATAGCAGGCAAGCAGGACGCTACTGATTCTGATAGGTTTTCAAACTCCCAATCAGGGCTTGCGCGTCTGAGAACTCGCGGCACGACGTTTTCCAATACTCTTTCTCAAGCTGAAGTGCTTGCTACTACAGGTATGAACACGTTGATTACAGGGGCACATGGAACGGGAAAAAAAGTTTTGGCTCAGCACATGAGTAGGTACAATCGACACAAAAGTGCTTCTGTCTATGAAATTGATTTTTGCCCTACGACTGGAAACCTACCTTTGCAGGCATCAGCGGCAATATATGGCTTAAGCAACTTTCTCAAAAAAAACGAGCGTAACGGAGTATGTCTTTTTGTAAATATCGACCACGCGGAGCCAGCAACTCTCAATGAGTTACTTGCTGTATTGAACAAGCAGCTCCCCAAACACCAAACCAAAAAACAGTCAGTGTCTGTCATATCAACTTGTAGCGTTCAATCGGCTTCAAGCCTGAACACTACATATGGCGCAGCGAACTTTTTCCGTTACTGGGGAATTAAACTTGAGCTTCCTGAAATCGCAGAGCGAAGAGAAGATATACCGCTCATCATCGAGCACATCCTCAACAACTTGTGTTCCAAGCATAATGCAGCTGAAATGACTATAGATGCAAAGTTACTTCACTACCTTTCAGAATCTTTTTTTGTGGGAGAGTTTGCAGGGCTGGAAAAACTTGTCGAACGACTTTTTGAGGCAGCTTCTGGGAAAAAACTCACATTGGAACTTATGGAGCACATCAAAACAGATGACATTCTCCTTTTGCAAAAACATCCATTTTCTCCCGGCGAGCCATCATCATTAAAAGATGCCCGTGAGCAGTCCGAAAGAACATTCATCAATACCATCTATAACCGTTGTGGAAGAAACAAAACACGGGCAGCAGCAGCACTCGGAATCTCATCGCGCCAGTTATACAACATGCTCAAAAAATACCACCTCGAAAAAGTATAAGCAGCCGCTACAGATCATACCTATCAGCAAGTAAAAAAGGACATTTCGTTGCAAGACCTTGACTTAAAAACACTATTGCTTGCCAACTCACTCGTCTCAATTGTCAGCGGAACAGCACTCTTCTGGCTTGGTAAATATTTTACCAAGCACAAGGTTATCAACTGGTGGAGCCTTGGCTGCTTGTTCACTGGTCTCTCCGTGGCTTCTTTAGCATTCAGATCAGAACTACCTTTTTTTATTACAGTGTTTTTCGGAAACATGTTTGCGTTCCTTTCTTCTCTCACTATATGGAGTGGCATCAGAATTTTCGTAGATAAAAAGCCAAAATGGTGGCTTATCATCCCTACAGCTTTACTTCCCAGCTCCATCCTCTACCACAACATACTCACTACTCCAGATCTAGAGTTCCGTTTCACTCTTGCCGTTTGCGTTATGAGTTTTTGCATGTTTCTTTCAGCGCAAGAGTTATACCGCGGTCCACGTCCTGTTCACCGTAAAACGTCAGTCATCTTCCTTGGATTCGGTCTTTTTTACCTAATGTGGATGATTGTTATGCGAGTCTCTTTGCAAACAAATTTTATGCTCCAAGCATATTCACTCATGATTGCCCTATATATTGTGGCTATCGTCTTTCAAATCATGCAGATTGCGGCAATGGGTCTGCTTCTTAGTGATAGAACCAAAGAAACAATTCTTAAAGCCAAAGAAGAAGCAGAATCAGCGAACAAAGCCAAAAGCGAATTTATTGCTAACATGAGCCATGAAATTCGTACCCCGATGAATGCCCTCATCGGTCTCTCTGAAATGCTTCTCAGCACAGAACAAGATCGCAACCGCGCTCATGATTTGCAAAGCATTCACTCTTCGTCACAATCACTTCTTAAACTGCTGACAGACGTTCTAGACTATTCAAAAATCGAATCAGGAGAGATGGTTATTGAATCCATCCCCTTTTATCTTGACGAAATTACAGACAGGATTCTTGATGTCGCGGCATTTTCAGTTGATTCAAAAAAAGTAGAAATCGCGTTACTCGCTGATGAACACATGCCCCAGCGCCTAGAAGGAGACCCGTTTCGCTTACAGCAAGTTCTAATGAATCTTGTAAATAATGCTGTGAAGTTTACCCCCGAAGGGCACATTACTATCACGATAACAAGTACATCTAGCTCAGCTAATACAACTCACCTCATGTTCACGGTTGCTGACTCCGGCATCGGCATTAGTCCTCAAATTCAATCAAAAATATTTGCTCCCTTCACACAGGCGGACACCTCAACAACTCGTAATTACGGGGGAACAGGGCTTGGATTGGCAATCAGCACACGCCTTGTCAGCCTTATGGGCGGTAAACTGAATGTAGTGAGTGAAGAAGGCGCAGGAAGTGCCTTCAGTTTTACACTTCCCTTCATCATCGCCGCCCCTGAGCCAACAGAAGACAGCATATGCTGGAAAGGATACAGCGCGGCTGTCATAGGCGGGGAGAACCTGCAATGCATTCAAGCAATGAATCAGTTAACAGCATTTGGCTTTGATGCAGTGCATCTAAAAAATAAAGAAAGTCTAGCCTCAATATTGCATACAACAGAGTGCCTGCCAGATCTCGTTATGGTTTCGGATGCACACCTCCTTGAAAGCTTGCCGCAGATAAAACAAGAAAGCCTTGCATATTCAAAAAACAACGCCCTTCCTTTTCTGTTGTGCTGCGTTTCACAAAACCAAGGAGAATTGTACGATTTTTCTGGTTACGCCGTCCTCAAAACTCCTATTCGCGCCAAGCGACTATTCATTGAACTAGCTGAGGGGTTCCATTTACCGAAAGAAGCTATCCCCACTCGCTTCCGTGAATTCGAGCCTCATGACGGTACATCAATCTCAAATGCTGCGAACATTCTTCTTGTGGAAGATATCGCGATCAATCGAGAAATCACCACAAAAATGCTTTTGTCAGCCGGAGTGACTGTTGACACAGCAAAAAGCGGAAAAGAAGCCATAGAAAAAACGCAATTGAAGCAGTATGACGCCATACTCATGGATATTCAAATGCCTGAGATGGATGGCTTTGAAGCAGCAAAGATAATTAAAGAAAAATCAGGAAGTGTTGCACCCGCTATTATAGGGCTTTCTGCCAATATTAGCCGAAAAAGCGCTGCGAAAGCAAAGCGGGAAGGATTTGCAGAATACCTGACCAAACCAGTAACGAGAAAAGTTCTACTCAACAGTCTGTCCCGCTGGATTTCTGCCAGCCCTCAGAATGCTCCAACAGCTCAGTACGATTATGACATCGCTGGAATCGATATTGAAGCGGCTATGGAAGACTGCCTCGGCAACATGGAGTTTTACAAAGCCCAACTACAGGACTTCTCGACATATATTACACACGTTGCTGACGAGTTAACACACACAGATACTGCATCCGATAAAGAAAAAATGTTGCACCAACTGCATTCACTTCGGGGAACTGCATCACTGTTAAAAATGACAGAGTTTGCCAATACTATCACTATTCTGGAAACAAAGGTATCTGCGGGCAATAATGAAACAGAACAAGAAGCAGTAGATATATTATTTCAACAAACAAAACACTTGCAACAGGTTATCACACAACTAGAGTGAGTGGAAAAGTGAAAAGGCAGATGAAACAGGTGCAGCCTAAAAACAACTATTTTATCACTTACGCTTTTGGCATGCACACTGAAGGCAACATAACAAAAAAGCTCTTACACTTTCGTGTAAGAGCTTAACTTGCTTTGGCGTCCCCAAGGGGATTTGAACCCCTGTCGCCTGCGTGAAAGGCAGGTGTCCTGGGCCAGGCTAGACGATGGGGACGCGTCGAAATATGTATTTCTAA